>CADDYR010000041.1 GCA_902810765.1 Chloroflexota bacterium | reverse complement strand
CGCTCGGTCAGGCCGCGCAGCCCGCTGCCGCTATCCCCGGTGCCGGCCCCGGCGCCCACGCCGTCGTCCACGATCTCGACCGTGATACCGCTCAGACCGCGGTCGAAGCGGATCGTACACCGCCCCGCCCGGCTGTGGCGGACCACGTTCGTCACGCCCTCGCGGACGACCCAAGCCAGCGCCGTCTCCACCGGCAGGGGCAGGGTGCCAGGGGCGCCCTCCCGGAGGTGCTCGATGCCCGCGGCGGAGAGGATCTCGCGCGCCCTGTACAGCTCTTCTTCCAGCCCGGGCTGGCGGTATCCCGAGACAGCCTCGCGCACCTCGCGCAGCGCCTCACGCGTGAGCGCCTCGATCTCCTCGATCTCGTGCTCGGCTCGCCTGGGATCGGCGGCAAGCAGGCGCCTGGCGAGCTCGGTCTTCAGGGCTATCGTCGAGAGGCTGTGGCCCAGGAGGTCATGCAGGTCGCGGGCGAAGCGCAGGCGCTCCTCGCTCACGGCCAGGCGTCCTATCTCCTCCCGCGCCTCCCTGAGCGCGATGTTCGTGAGGACCAGCTGCGCGAAGCCGACCATGCTCATCCCGAGGAAGAAGACGAGCATCAGGAGGGGAAGTACTTCGACGACCGACGCGCCACTCGCGAGCGACTCGAGCGTGGCAGCGCCGGTGAGGGCGGCAATAGTGATCACGGCTTCCCGTCTCGGCAGCGTGAACGCGGTGGCACTGCTGGCGTAGATGAACAGCCCGATCCAGCCGCCGCCGTAGAGGGCGACCAGTCCGATGGCGAGCGCAATCACGGCCGCCAGCGCCGCGACCCTCAGCCTCGGGCGCGACCAGTCGACGCAGACGTAGAGGTACGCGACGACGAAGACGGCGAGCCCGGCGATCGTGACCCCGAGCCTCAGGGGAGTGTGCGGGTGCTGGAACAGGTCCGCGACCGGGTACATGAGGAAGATCAGGTACACCCCGGCCCAGAACACGCCGAGCACCCGGTTGCGCCGGACGGTCTGCTCGCCGCTGACGACGGAGGCCACGTAGGTGGGTCCATCCCCACACGTCCCGTTTACGGCGCTGCCACTCCCAAGCCGCGGGTGCCGCGGCCACCTTCGTTCCACGTCGCTCATACCGTCACCTGCCTCCCGCATTGTAGCACCGCGCCCTCATGCCGTCGCCCGGCCGAGCTCGCGGTTTCGCCACAGCAGGCCCGCGTAGTAGAAGACGTAGTACCCGAACAGCACGAGGATGATCGCGGCCGTGAGCGGGTTCGTCGTGAACTGCTCGTAGCCGTACGGGTTGTACGCGTCGAGCGAGCCCGACGGATGCGCCGCGCTCGCCGAGCGGATCATCGGCGCAACCTCGACGAACCTGTACACCAGGCGCAGCAGGAAGAGCGCGAACACCGCGAACCCGATATACGGGTTGGGCTTGAAGTAGACGCCGTCCGGCCTCTGCTCGAAGCTCGTCATACGGAGGCCGAGCCACCCGAGCACGGCGCCCACCAGGAGGCCTACGACCGACGCCAGCAGCGCGAGCGGGTGCACGACGCTGGACACCAGCACCACGGCGCCGATTACCGCGAACAGAGCGATGCGAAACCAGAGCCTTCCGACCGACAGCTTCTGTCGGCCGATCAGTCGCCTGAGTCGCCTGAACATCGCGAACAGAATGAGGAGCACGACGAGCACCGCCGTGGCCGCTCCGCTGTGCAAGGTCGTCACCTCCTGTGAGCGACCGAGGAGGCGAGCTCTACCTCCTCGACCACGTGCCTAATACTAGCCGAACGTCTTGCCCTCGTCGCGCCGGTACCACACGACCGCGAGAGCCAGGAACACCACCGTGTAGCCCGCGAGCCACACCAGATGATACCCCATGCCCTTGCCGTCGCCCGCGCCCAGGAAGGTCCACCCGAGCTGCGCGACGTGGTACGAGGGCAGGTAGGGCGCAATCTTCTGTACGACGTCGGGCAGCATCTGCACGGGGATGAACAGCCCGGATGCGAACGACAGCGGCAGATTGATCAGGTTCGCCAGCACCGCCGCCGACTGAGGCCCGCCGAGGTAGCCCAGCCAGAGCCCCAGGGCGACGAACGGCACCATCCCCGCCATCAGCAGTCCGACGAGGCCCACCCACGTGCTGAGCCCCATCTGCACGTGGGCGACGAGTCCGGCGAAGAGGTAGAGCAGCGTCACCGTCGCCAGGCCCACGAGCACCGCCATCGCTATCTTCGCGATGAAGTAGGACAGCGGGTTCATGGGGGTGGCACGCAGGAGCTTGTTCCAGCCCATCCCCCGCTCAGAGGCTATCGCGACCCCGAACGAGAACAGCGCGACGCCCATCACGGCGTACGCCCCGAACGAGGACATCATGTACCGGCCGGCGATGATCCCTTTCTCGGTGTCGTTCACGCTCGGCAGGCCGAACATCGCGAACAGCAGCGTCGGAAAGAGTATCGTGAAGATCGCGAACATCGGTATGCGCACGACCTTCACCACCTCGACGTAGATCAGGTACGCGAGCGTCGCCGGCGCCCTGAGCCGTGCTCCCGCCCGTGCGGTGCTCTCGACGGCCGTCACGCCGCCACCTCCTTCCTGTTGCTCGTGAGCGCCACGAACGCCTCCTCGAGGCCCACGCCCACCACCTCCAGCTCGCTCACCTCGATGCCGTCCCGGAACATCCTGTACAGGTCGGCCTCGGGCTCCATCGTGTACATCTCCACGCTGTCGCCGCTCACCGACGCCCGCCGCACTCCCGGCAGGTCCCTCAGGTAAGCTTCTCGAACCCCTGACGAGCGGAAGCGCACCGTCTTGCCGCCCACCGTCGCCTTGATCGCCGCTGGCGAGCCCTCGGCGATGATCTTCCCGTGATCTATCACCACGATGCGGTCGGCGAGCTCGTCGGCCTCCTCGAGGTAGTGGGTGGTGAGCACGAGCGTCTTGCCCTCCTCCACCATCTCCTCGATCCGGTCCCAGAAGCCCCGCCTCGACTCGACGTCCAGGCCGACCGTTGGCTCGTCGAGGAAGAGCACGTGGGGGTTGCCCACTATCGCGAGCGCGAAGTACAGCCTCTGTCGCTGTCCTCCCGACAGGCTGTCGACCTTCACGTTCGCCTTCTCGCCGAGGCCGGCGGCCCCGAGCGCTGCCTCCACGCTCATCGGGCGCTCGTACAGCCTGCGGAACATCTCGACCGCCTCCCGCACCTTGAGCGATGGCGGGATCCCGGAGTCCTGCAGCATCACGCCCGCGTGGCGGCGGCTCGCGGGATCGCGCGGGTTCTGGCCATAGAGCAGCGCCCTGCCCGACGTGGGCGCCCTCAGCCCGAGCATTATCGAGATCGCGGTCGTCTTCCCCGCGCCGTTCGGACCGAGCACCGCTACCGTCTCTCCGGGCTCGACCACAAGGCTCACGCCGTCGAGCGCCCTCACCTTGCCGAAGTCCTTCGTGACGTCGTGCAGCTCGACCGTGGGTCGCCTGCCGAACCGTTGGCTCATTCCCTCACCTCCTCGGGTCGTCGCAACCAATGTACGGCACGGCCGGCTCGGGCGTTAGTGAAACTGGTTGTGACTCCAAGGTGACAAATGTCACGACCGCGCCTCGATCCGCCGGTGATGCGACTTTCTACCCCTTCCGTATCAAGAACTCAACTTCTTCCCGACCTGCTCGGTGTACAATATCGCCCCAGGCATCGAAGCCGGGGCGCTGCCGACGATGCCCCCGAATCATGGGCCTTCCGCACCGGGACGAAAGGAGGCGGTGGAGAGGGAGGGAGGCACGGCGACTGGCGACCCCGGAACACAGGTATTTTCGTGTGCGATCGAGGACTCACGATCGCAGAGAGGAATACTTACGTGAACACCAGATATCTCGGCCTGGCGATACTCCTGATGCTGCTTCTGGCCGTTCCGGGCAGCCAGGCCCTGGCCAAAGGCCAGCAGGTCAGCTGCAACAGCGTGATCCCGCGGGTAGAGCAGATCCGCCACCTCAGGTTCAAGCATCCCGTCCAGCAGGTGTTCCTCACCCGCGAGCAGTTCCGGCACGCTCTCGAACAGGAGTCCGAGCAGGGACTCAACCGCGTCGCGGTCCGCAACCACGAGAGGGTGCTCAAGCTGTTCGGCTTCCTGCCTCAGAGCTCCGACCTGCTCAGACTCGAGTCGGGCTTTCGAGCGCAGGCGGTGGGCGGCTTCTACTCGCTCAGGACCAGGAAGCTGTACCTGCCGTCGGAGACCGGTAAGCTGGATGCACTCACCAGGTCGTCGTGCGCACACGAGCTGACGCACGCCCTGCAGGACCAGAACTTCGACATCAAGGGGATGTACAGGCACGTCGGTCCCCACGACAGCGACGGGCAGATGGCGATCAAGTCGCTCATCGAGGGAGATGCCCAGGCGGTGCAGGCGACCTACGTGGACTCCACGCCGGGGCTCGCCGAGCAGATACGCTCGGAGCTGGCGAAGCGCACCTCGAACCAGAACCTGACTCGGCACGTGCCCACGGTACTCGTGGAGGACTTCTACTTCCCCTACGAGGCAGGGGACAGGTTCGTGACCAGCCTGTACCGAGAGGGCGGCTTCGGCGTCCTGAACAAGGCGTACATCAACCCTCCGGTCAGCACCGAGCAGATCATCTATCCCGCGCAGTACCTGCACCACCAGCAGCCGACGTCGGTCGAGCTGCCGAACCTGTCGAGCACCCTCGGGCGGGGCTGGAGCGAGCTCGAGGAGGACGACTTCGGGGAGCTGGGAGTGATCGTGCTGCTCGCAGGCCCGCGGTTCTCCCCGGAGGCGGTGAGGGCTGCGGTGCCCAAGGCCAAGGGCTGGAGAGGCGACAGGTACGCGGTGTACGCCTCGGGGGGCCGGGAGGCGGCGCTGTGGCGCACGGTGTGGGACAACCCCGGAGACGCGAAGAGGTTCGAGGCGGCTCTGAGGCGCTACGACGAGGGTCGCTTCGGAGCGAGGTACGGCGAGAGCCACGGCGAGCTCAGGCTGGAGACCCCCTCGCGGACGGCGATCATCGCGACGCGCGGAAGCGAGGTCACGTACGTGATCGCTCCCGATCCGAAGCTCGCTCGGGGCGTCCTGAGCGCGACGGGCGCTGGACCGCGCGTGCCCAACGAGCTGCCCCAGAGCGGTGGGGGAGGGATGGCCCAGATGAGCCCTGCGCCCCTGCTTGCCGGTAGCGCCGCCCTGCTCCTGGTCGGCGGGGGGCTGGCCCGGCGCCGACGAGCGCAGCCGTAATGTGACGGGACCAGACGTCGCGAGCAGTCCCCGCCTGCTGGTACGAGGATCCGGATGGTTGCGCAAGAGGCTCCTCCGGCGTAAACTCCACCATAGTCGGGCGCGACCCGGCGGGGACAGATTGTTCGTGTCACGGACGAGGGGTCACAAGCTTGTGGTCTGACTTTGCGCACCGGGCGAACCTTACGTGGAGAGCGGTTGCCCTAACCATCCTGCTGGCGTCGTGCAGCCGCTCGCAGCCGATCACAGACTTTAGTGGTGCATCGCAGCAGCACCGGAGCACTCCGACCACGATAACAGGGCGCGCCCCAGTGGTGATGGCCGCGGGAGACATCGCCTGCGACCCGGCTTCGCGCGCCTTCCGCGACGGCAAGGGCACCGAGCGATCCTGCCACGAGATGCTCACCTCGGACATACTCGTCCGCTCTCATCCGGACGCCGTGCTCGCGCTCGGGGACGACCAGTACCAGTGCGGCACGCTGTCGTCCTTCGAGAGGTCGTACGACCGCTCCTGGGGCAGGGTAAAGCGCATCACCCATCCCGTGCCGGGCAACCACGAGTATGGCAGGTCCTGCCACAGTGACGACCCTTCGGGGTACTTTCGATACTTCGGCAGGGCTGCGGGGAGCAACCCCGGGGGCTGGTACTCGTTCGATCTGGGCACGTGGCACCTCATCGCCCTGAACTCCGAGTGCTCGTACGGCAGGGGACGCTACACCATCGGCGGATGTGGCCGGGGCAGTCCTCAGGAGACCTGGCTGAGACGCGACCTCGAGACCCATCCGAACGAGTGCACCCTCGCCTACTGGCACGAGCCGCGGTTTTCGTCGGGCGAGCACGGGGACGCCCAGCAGATGGCCGACATCTGGAACGACCTCGTGAGGGCGCACGCCGACGTCGTGCTGAGCGGCCACAACCACGACTACGAGCGGTTCGCGCCGATAGGATACACACCACGGGCGAAGAAGACGCCCGGCGTGCCCAGCTTCCAGGATCCCAACCTCGATCCAAAGGGCATACGCGAGTTCGTCGTGGGCACCGGGGGCAAGAACCACTACGGCTTCTATGCTCTCGGTACTCGCGGCGCGGTACCACCGCTCCGAGGCGAGCAGGTACGCAATGCGGATACCTTCGGCGTGCTGAAGCTCACGCTGTATCCCGACCGGTACTCGTGGGAGTTCGTCCCCGAGCCGGGTCACGCCTTCACCGACAAGGGATCGGGAGCGTGCCACTGAGGACGGTGCCCCCGGGCCACGCCCTCCGCTTCGGGGCGTCGGCCCGAAGGCAGGCGGCGACACGCAACGCACCGGCCCGCCGAGCACCGCGGCTTTCGTCGCGTAGCCGCCTCCAAGCCCCCTCATGACCATTACCGCGCTCCCGCCCCAGCGTCAGCCAGCAGTCCCGGGATACCCTCCATCTGCCACGATCTAGAGGTTCGGTTTTCCGCCGGTTTGGACTACCGCGCGGGCTCCCGTGCCCCGCGCCCTCCACACATCCTCCACCGTGTGCCTACGGCTTCCGCACTCGCCCCCACGATACTGGATCCGTGTCAGATCTCGCCCCGAGTACGAGTGTAAGGGGAGACGATGATGGATGACGGAGCTCGGTCCCCACCCTGAGCTGGGACGGACACGGCTCCTGCCCTGATTCAGGTCTCATCAGGACTCGGCACCCAGGCGACTAGCAATTAGGCAAGACATGACCATAGGCTCAAACGCAATCTTGGATTCGACCCTGGTGCGAGTACGTGACAGGCTCATCTCATTGGTGCCGGGCGAGCGTGCCCTGTCGCTCGCGATCGTCGTTGTGGCGCTTCTTGTCGGAGGCTTCCTGCGCCTGTGGCACCTGAACACCCTGGGGTACAACTCGGACGAGGCCGTGTACGCGGGCCAGTCGGCCGCGATCGCGGGGGTGCCAGGGCTCAGGGACCTGTTTCCTGTGTTTCGCGCCCATCCGCTGCTCTTTCAGTTCGTCCTGGCTCTCGTATATCACTACGGCGTGAGCGACATCGCCGGCCGCCTGGTCGCCGTCGTTGCCGGCTTGCTCACGGTGCTCGTGGTGTACCGCACGGGCTCGCTGCTGTACGGACCCATGACCGGAGCCGTCGGAGCACTGCTGCTCGCCTGCATGCCGTATCACGCCACCGTCAGCAGGCAGTTTCTGTTGGACGGTCCCATGACTCTGTGCTCGACGTGCGCCCTGTACCTGCTGGCCCGCTACGGTCTCTCGCGAAGACCCGGCGCGCTGTACGCCACCGGTGCAGCGATCGGAATGACGGCGCTCGCGAAGGAGACGGGGATGATCCTGATCGTCGCCGTGTACGCGTTCTTCGCGCTCAGCCACGAGATCCCCGCCAAGTCTCGCGACCTGGCGCTCGCCTCGCTCGCGATGTTCCTGGTCCTGGCCCCGTTTCCGGCCTCACTGATGCTTGCCGGGGGCGGCGGCACATCACGGGCGCACCAGTACCTGGTGTGGCAGTTCCTCAGGCGGCCGAACCACACCTGGGACTTCTATCCCACGATGGTAACACCCGCCATCGGCTTGCTGGTGGTGCTGGTCGCGGCTGTCGGGCTGTGGCTCCTGCGACGTGAGCGCTCCTGGCGGGAGAAGCTCCTGCTCTCCTGGGTCCTGGTACCGGCCGTGTTCTTCCAGCTCTGGCCGACGAAGGGATTTCAGTATCTCCTGCCGATCACCCCGCCCCTCGCGCTGCTCGCGGCGCGTGCCATCTGCGCCGGGATCGGCGAGGCCAGCCGGTCCTATCCGGCCCTGAAGCTCCGCTGGCTGCCACTGCCCATCCCGCTGCTGCGCCCCGTGGCTGCGCTCGCACGCTCGGAGCGCGGGCGCTCGCTATTCCGGGGTGGTCGCCTCACGCAGATAACGCCCCGGGGCGACCTGATACGCCTCGCGGCGGGCTGCCTGATAGTGATCAGCCTCCTGCTGGCGAGCTGGAACACGATCAACACCTCGGCCGCGGACAGCTTCCTGGCGGGGTCGGGAGGCGTGCCTGGAGGACGCGCGGCGGGGCTATGGGTGCGGACCCACACCCCGGCCGGCTCCCGGTTGATGACGATAGGACCCTCGATGGCCAACATCATCGAGTTCTACGGCCGCAAGCCCGCGTACGGCCTTGCCGTGAGCCCCAACCCTCTGACTCGCAACCCCTCGTACGAGCCCATACTCAATCCGGAGCTGCAGCTGAGGAGGGGCAGCTTCCAGTATGTGGTCTGGGATGTCTACTCGGCCAACCGCTCTCCGTTCTTCGCGAGCAAGCTCCTGGCGTACGTCCGCAAGTATCACGGCGTGGCCGTACACAACGAGTCGGTTCCAATCAAAGCTTCCGGGCACCGGACCGTGCTGAAGCCCGTGATCGTGATATACGAGGTGCGACCATGAAGCGGATGTTCCTGCTTGCCGTGCTGATCACAGCGCTTGCCGGAGCGTTGCCTGCCTCTGCGCGCGGTAACGCTCCGGCCCGAACGGCCACGCCGATCAAACACCTGATCAACGTGATGCAGGAGAACCACTCCTTCGACAACTACTTCGGCACCTATCCCGGCGTGGACGGCATCCCCGCGGGCGTCTGCGTGCCCGTCAACCCCTTCGACAAGCACGACCGGCGCTGTGTGAGGCCGTTCCATATAGGGGACAACGACGTTCAGCCCGCCGACCTCGATCACAGCGCCGCCACGAACCGTCTGCAGCTCGACGGGGGCGCCCTCGACGGCTTCGTGTACGCGCTAAACCAGCGCGGCCAGGACGGCCGGCTGGCGATGGGCTACTACGACGGACGCGACCTCCCGTACTACTGGGAGATGGCAAGGCAGTACGTGCTCTTCGACCGATTCTTCTCGTCGGACCACTCGGGAAGCGACGAGAACCACATGTACTGGGTCACGGGCACCGCCGGGGAGCACCGCGGCCCGCTGCCCACAGAAGGCTACGGCAACCTGCCCACCATCTTCGACCGGCTCGAGGCGAAGGGCGTCTCGTGGAAATTCTACGTACAGAACTACGATCCGAAGATAACCTACAGGGCGAAGGGCGAACTGGGCAACCGCGAGTCCCAGGTAATCTGGGTGCCCCTCCTCAAGTACGCGCGCTACGTCGACGACCCGAAGCTGTCGAGCCACATCGTCGACCTCGGCCAGTACTACAAGGATCTCCAGGACGGCACCCTGCCGGCGGTAGCCTACATCGTCCCGTCGGGAGCGAGCGAGCACCCGCCGAGCAGCATCATGTCCGGCCAGCGGTTCGTCAACTCGCTCCTGCGCGCCCTCATGCAAAGCGACTACTGGAAGGACTCGGCCTTTCTGCTCAACTACGACGACTGGGGAGGCTGGTACGATCACGTCAACCCTCCGCAGGTCGATAAGCACGGGTACGGCTTTCGAACGCCCGCCCTGCTGATAAGTGCTTACGCGAAGCGGGGCTACATAGACCACACGCAGCTGGACTACACCTCGATACTGAAGTTCATCGAGCACAACTGGGGGCTGGAGCCGCTCGCGTCGCGCGACGCCAGGGCCAACAACTTCCTCGATGCCTTCGACTTCTCCCAGCCGCCGAGATCTCCTCAGCTCATATCCCCGGAGTTCCGGACCCCCACCCAACCTCAGGCTCGGCGATGGGTGCTGTACGGAGCGTACGGAACGGCCTGGTCGCTCGGAGGGCTGATCATAGGCTGGGAGCTCTTCAGGTCCACGCGATCGCGCGTGCGCAGTCGGGGAGGCGGCTGATGCGAAGGCTGGTACAAATCCTCCTGGTCGTGGGACTCCTGCTCGTGGCGCCGGCGGCATCGCACGCCGCCGGGTCCAGGCCGGAACAGACGCTCCTCAGGATCGAGGTGCCAGCCCAGGTCCCCGAGAACCGCGCCGTCTCGGTGACCGTCCGCCTTACAGACAAGCGAGGACGGGTTCGGGGTGCGGACGCCAACGAGGTGATCCGGCTGTACGTGGACGATGCGCCTTTCCGCCGGGAGCGGACGAACGCCACCGGTGTAGCGGTCTTCCGGATCGCGGAGCCACCGCCCCCTGGAGAGCACAGGCTCACCGCGGTCTACTATGGCTCGGAGCAGCTTGCCCCTTCGACGGCTTCGGCCACGCTCAGAGTGATCGCGGCGCCGCTCGTGCCCGGGCCCAGCAAGCTCACCATCACCCCACCGGGCGCCGTGTACCGGCACTCGGCGACAAGCATCGGGGTACGACTGTGGAGCAATGCCAGCGGCTACCGTGGTGCCTCCGGCAACGAGCCTCTCGTCTACTACGTCGACGGCGTCCGGGTTCGGCAGGTCCGAACCGATTCCGATGGCGCGGCTGAGCTTCCCCTGCCTCGAGAGCTTGCGCCGGGCCACCACACGATCACCGTCGAGTACTCCGGGTCGAAGTGGCTCCGGCCTGCAGAGGCTGTGGCACGGTTCCGCGTGCTGAGTATCGAGGAGCCCGCGGCGCCGGCGCGGATCACTCTGTCAGCCCCCGCGACTTCGACCATCAGCGAGAAGCTCGTGATAACCGCCAGGATCACGAGCAAGACCGGAGAGAACCAGGGTGCGGTTGCCAACGAAGTCGTTCAGCTCTACGTCGACGGAGCGGCACTGCGCAGAAGGACTGACGACGACGGCGTCGCCACCTTTATCCTGCACTCGGGTTTGCCGGAAGGCACGCACAAGCTGGTGGCTGCATACCCGGGCTCGAGGGCTCTCGCGCCCGCATCGGCCAGCGGCGAGATCAGGGTTGGTCCGGCTCGCCTCACGATCCAGGTCGTCCCTGCCCTTGGCAACATCCCGTTCAGGCTGGACGGGCACGAGTTCGTCTCGGACTCCCGTGGTATAGCCCGCATTCCCGTCTACGCCGCGGGCACCCACAAGCTCGACATAGCCAAGCGGACGATCGAGCTCCCGGACATGCGGGCGAGCTTCAGCCGCTGGAGCGACGACGTGTTCACACCCGCTCGGACGGTGGAGATACCGCGGACGCTGAAGCTAGAGGTGGGGTTCGTTCGGGAGTACCTGGTATCGCAGGTGTTCATCGCACCGGACGGCAGCAGAGTGCCGTCCGGCAGGATATCCTCCCTCACACTGGGGGCCACCGATGGAAAGACGTATCGCCTGTCGGACGGCCGGCCGAGGTGGTACCCGGCATCCCGGGTAGTGCGCCGCGCTGGCGGACTGGAGGCGAGCCGGATAAAGTACTCCGTGCTCCGGGTCGTGATGTCCGGGTCGAACGTGGTGAACCAGGCGCAGCAGCGCTTCTATCCGAAGCCAAACGATCAGTGGAGGATCCACGTGCTCCTGTTCTCCGCGGAGTTTAGGGGTACCGACGCGGTGTTCGGCTTCCCGATCGGTCAGGGCATCGAGCTGGTGTCGCCTGACAGCAAGGCTCGCTACCTGTCGTTCGGCGATGATACCACTGCCCGCGCCGAAGGCCTCGCCCGTGGCATGTACCAGGCAAGGGTGACGGGAGCGCCCGGCTACGCGCCCTTCCAGGCGCTGGCCCTCTCCAGGCGGCAGGACGCCCGCCTGATCGTGATCAGCTATCTCGACGTGGCCGCCGGTGTTGTGTCCGCACTGGCCGTGATGATAGGGCTCCTCCTGATCGGGAGGCAGCGGCACTGGCTCGCCAGGCTGAGCGTGTACCGACGTCGGTCCGGGGTCGTGCGAGTTCGACAGGAGGCACCCGGCCATGACTGACGTCTGCCCGTCTCCCGCGACAGTTCGGCTCTTCGTCCTAGCAGCCCTCTGCGCCGTGCTCGCGCTGTCGGCGTCCGTGCCCGACGTCAGAGGGTCGGAGGTCGGCTCGTCCTGTCCGGTGTTCGCCTACTACTACATCTGGTACGACCAGGCATCGTGGAGCCGCGCCAAGTCGGACTACCCGCTGCTCGGACGGTACTCGAGCGACCAGATAGAGGTGATGCGCCGGCACATTCGGATGGCGCAGGCGGCGGGGATCAAGGGCTTCATCGTGAGCTGGAAGAGCACGCCCACCCTGAACCGCCGACTCCGGAAGCTCGTTCGGGCCGCGGACGAGCGGAACTTCAAGCTCGGGATCATGTACCAGGGGCTGGACTTCGAGCGTGACCCGCTTCCCGTCGAATTGGTGCGCCACGACCTCGAGTACTTCACGACGCACTTTGCGTCGGACCGGGCGTTCGACATCTTCGGCAAGCCCCTGGTCGTGTGGTCCGGGACGTGGAAGTTCGCTTCCACGGACGTCGCCGACGTAACCAGCTCGCTGCGCAGGCACGTGCTGATCCTGGCGTCAGAACACAACGTGCGGGGCTACCGGCGCCTGGCAGGTTTGGTGGACGGGGACGCCTACTACTGGTCTTCCGTGAATCCGGATACATATCCCGACTACCAGGGCAAGCTGGACTCGCTGTCTGCGGAGGTGCACTCCCGGGGCGGGCTGTGGATAGCGCCGGCAGCGCCGGGGTTCGACGCCCGAGCCATCGGCGGACACGTGGTCGTCGACCGGAGAGATGGGGCTACCCTCCTGCGCGAGGTGAGAGCGGCCAGGGCGTCATCGGCCGACGCGATCGGCCTCATCAGCTGGAACGAGTTCAGCGAGAACTCCTACGTCGAGCCCAGCAGGAAGTACGGCAGCCGGTACATCCGAGTGCTCGCCAGCGTGGACGGAGCTCCGATACCCAACGTCGCCGACCTCGATCCGAGCCCCTCCCCAGCCTCCGGTGCCGGGTACGTGCTGAGCAGAGTTACCAGTGCGGTCGTCGGTCTTGGGATGATCTTGCTGTTACTCATAAGACGCCGGACCGGCCGCTGGCCGTGGAACGGGGCGATCGAGCTAATGGGACGCCGCGTTGCCGGCGGCAGAAAGGGGGGTGAATCGTGAGGACGCTGGTCATACGAGGGCGAGCGCTGCTCGCGGCTATTGCTGTATTGGCGCTGATCTCGCCGGTGGCCTGGAAGCCGTCGCCCACGGTAGCGGCCGGGACGTGTCGCAGCACCACTCCGAGCGGCGCGACCTACACGGTTACCGTGTGCATCACCGCTCCCGGGAATGGCGCCACCGTGAGTGGGGTGACCCCGGTCTCGGCTACCGTCAGCTTCACCGGCACGGGGAATCCAGGGGCCGGCCGCATGGTGGCGTATCTCGACGGCCAGTACCTCATCACGGACTACAGATCCCCCTATGGCTTCGACCTCCCCACGGACCGGTGGGTGGACGGCACGAGGACCCTATCCGTCGAGGACGACCTGAGCAACGGCTACGTGACTCCGCGGACGTCCGTCTCGATCACCTTCCAGAACGGCGTGACCACTCCGCCCACGAACAACCGTCATTGGGTACCGACCTCGGGCACCACCCCTGCCGCCGGTCAGCCGTTCGTGCTTGCAGCCGTCGGAGACGGAGCGAGCGGCGAGACGAACGCGACGAACGTCACCGATATGGTCTCCTCCTGGAACCCGAACCTGTTGCTCTATCTGGGAGACGTGTACGAGAAGGGAAGCTCTACCGAGTTCTATAACTGGTACGGCAACACCACGAAGTACTACGGACAGTTTCGATCCATCACCGACCCCACGATCGGCAACCACGAGTACGAGAACGGGGTGGCGCCCGGCTACTTCGACTACTGGGACAACATCCCGAACTACTACAGCTTCGACGCCAACGGCTGGCACTTCATCAGCCTGAACTCCAACTCTCAGCTCAATCAGACGAGTCCCGGCACCCCGCAATACAACTGGCTCCAGAGCGACCTCCAGGCGAACACGTCGCCCTGCACGATCGTGTTCTACCACCATCCCCTGTACGACATCGGACCGGAGGGGGCTGCGACAAGGATGGCGGCCATCTGGAAGCTGCTGTATCAGTACCACGTGACCGTCGTGCTGAACGGCCACGATCACGACTACCAGCGCTGGCAGCCGCTCGACGACTCCGGACGCCCCGCGAGCGATGGCATCACCGAGTTCGTGGTGGGCACCGGCGGGCACGGCGTACAGCAGTTCGTCACCACCGATAGCCGGATGGTCAAGGGGTTCGACACCTCGCCGGGGGCGTTCGGCGCGCTGAGGATGACGCTGAATCAGTCGGGGGCCGGCTTCCAGTTCATCAACACCCAAGGCACGGTCCTCGACTCCGGCTCGATACCGTGCAACGGGACGACAGGAGACACCATCCCTCCGACGGGGCCGTCGGGCCTCGATGTCGCGGCCACTTCCGATACTACGGCGCAGCTGACCTGGGTGCCCTCCACCGACAACGTCGGAGTCACGGGCTACAACATCTATAGAGACGGCAACAAGATCGCCACGGCGCCCCCGGGCAGCAGCTACACCGATTCGACCGTCGTCAGGGGTAACACCTACCAGTACTACGTCACGGCCGTGGACGCGGCCGGCAACGAGTCCGGACCGAGCAACACTGCCTTGGTCACGATAGACACGCCGGTGTTTGCCGACGACTTCGAGAGTGGCTCGATGTCGCACTGGACCACCAACAATGGCGTGGTAGCGCAGACTCAGGAGGTCTTCGCCGGACAGTACGCCGCGAGGGCGACCAGCACCACGACGTCCGACCCGGCGGCCTGGGCGTGGGAACAGCTGAGCACGCCGCGGACGGAGCTGTACTACAAGACCCGATTCAAGATAGTGAGTCAGGGGGCCAACTCGCTGGATCTGATGAAGCTCCGTACCGACACCGGGACGTCCATCCTGGGAGTGTTCGTCAGCTCGAGCGGAGTCCTCGGCTACCGCAACGATTTTGCCGCGAAGACCGTGAACAGCACGACCACAGTGAGCAAGGGAGACTGGCACCTGCTTGAGATGCACGCGCTCGTGGATGGGACCGCGGGGCGGGTGGATGTGTGGCTGGACGGCAACCAGGTAGCCGCGCTCTCGGGGACTGCTGACCTCGGGACGACAGCCGTCGGACGGCTGCAGATCGGCGAGAACGCGACCAGCCGGGTATACGACGTGGCGTTCGACAACGTCGTGGCGGACATCTCGTACGTCGCCCCGGGCGACACTCAGCCGCCGAGCGCCCCGAGCGGACTGACCGCGACGGCGGCGAGCTCCAACGAGGTCGACCTCCAGTGGACCGCCTCGACGGACAACGTGGGCGTCGTGGGCTACGACGTCTACCGCGACGGCTCGAAGATCGGCACGTCCACGTCACCTGGTTATCAGGATACGTCGGTCGCCCCATCCACCAGCTACACCTACGTCGTCCGCGCGCGGGACGCGGTGGGCAACGTCTCGGCCCCGAGTAACGAGGCCACGGTCACGACCGCTGCCGACACGACTCCGCCCGCCGTTGCGCTGACGTCCCCCCAGGTGGGCGCGAGCATCGGCAACAGCGCCACGATCTCGGCCGACGCGTCCGACAACGGCACCGTCGACCGCGTGGACTTCCTGGTGAACGGAACCCTAGTGGGTACCGACACGAGCGGTCCGTACAGCGTCGACTGGGACGCGAGCAGCACGCCCGAAGGGCAGGCCACCGTCACCGCCATCGCCTACGACGCGGCCGGTAATTCCGCCTCGGACTCGCGAACGGTCACGGTGGACCATACACCTCCGGATACCTCCATCACCTCGGCGCCGTCGGGGCTGGTGAACACCTCGACTGCCACCTTCGCGTTCTCATCCACGGAGGCGGGGGGAACCTTCGTGTGCTCGCTCGACGGAGCCGCGTACGCCGCGTGCAGCTCCCCCACCACGTACGCCAGCCTTGCGGACGGAGCCCACACCTTCAGCGTACAGGCCATCGACGCCGCGGGCAATTCGGATCCGACTCCGGGCACCGCGTCCTGGACGGTGGATACGACGACTCCTACCGTAACTGGGGTGCAGCCGGCCGACGGTGCGACCGGCGTCGCCACGTCGAGCACGGTCACAGCCACCTTTTCGGAGGACGTGGATCCGAGCTCGGTCAGCTCGAGCACCTTCTACCTCGTGCCCAGCGGAGGCTCGACGGCTGTGCCGGCGAGTGTTGTCTACAGCGCGGGTACGCGCACGGCCACGCTCTCGCCAGATTCACCGCTGCGCGAGGGCACGGTGTACACGGCCAGGGTCGCAGGCGGAGCGTCGGGTGTCAGGGACCTGGCCGGCAACGCGCTGTCGGCGGACAAGGTGTGGAGCTTCACCACGGTGGATACCACACCTCCCGCGGTGTCGATCGCCTCCCCGGCGGATGGCAGCACGGTGCCCGCCAAGTCGAAGGTCACGATCAGCGTCCCGGCAACGGACAACGTGGCCGTCGCGCAGGTCGCGATCTACGTGGACGGGAAGCTTCTGGCGACCGACAGGTCCGCGCCGTACTCGGCCACGTGGAACACCGCCGGGCTGAAGGCAGGCACCAGCCACGTGATACGGGCTACCGCGACCGATACGAGCAACAACAGCGCAACAGCGCAGGCAACAGTGACGATCAGGTAGGGATACGGCGATGACTTATCGGGTGACGCGACGAATACTGGCGTGGATCGCGATGGTGGCGCTCGTCCTGAGCGCGTCGGCGTCGGTCGGCCTCTCCGATACCGGCGCGGCGTCCTCTCCGGGATGCGCCACGAGCGGGCCGAGCGGGGGCTCGTACACCGTGACTGTGTGCTTCACCTCGCCGGCCGATGGCGACACGCTCACCGGCAGCGAGACCGTGAGCGCCAGCGTGACGACGTCCGGCACCAGCCCCGGCGTCAGCAAGCTGCTGTTCTACCTCTCCGGGGAGTACGTCCTCACCGACTACGAGGCGCCTTACACGTTCGTCATGCCGACGAGCAAGTGGGTGGACGGCTCGAAGACGCTGTCGGTGCAGGCCGTCATGCGGGACGGGTACATCTCCGACTCGGCACAGGTCGCGACCACGTTCAGCAACGGCGTCACCACCGTGGGGAAGAACCCGAACCACTTCGCACCCACGAGCGGGACGGCACCCGCCGACGGCCACCCCTTCGTGCTCGCGGCTGTGGGCGACGGAGCGGGCGGCGAGTCGCCCGCGAGCTCTGTGGTCAACCTGATCTCCTCCTGGAATCCCAACCTGTTCCTCTATCTGGGAGACGTGTACAACGACGGGCGCACCGCCGAGTTCTACAACTGGTACGGCACGGGGGGCAGCAACTTCTCGCGCTTCCGGGCGATCACCGATCCAACCGTGGGCAATCACGAGTACCAGGGCTCCGACGCTCCCGGCTACTTCGACTACTGGGACAACGTGCCGCACTACTACAGCTTCGACGCCAACGGCTGGCACTTCATCAGCCTGGACTCGACCTCGCAGTTCGGCGAGACGGACCCGGGCTCGGATCAGTATCAATGGCTGCAGCAGGACCTGGCCTCCGACACGGACCCGTGCACCATCGCTTTCTTCCATCATCCACTTTACAACGTCGGCGCCGAGGGCCCAAGCACGAGGCTGAGCGCGATCTGGTCGCTGCTGGCTCAGCGCGGGGTGGACATCGTGCTGAACGGCCACGATCACGACTACCAGCGCTGGCAGCCGCTCGACGGCTCCGGACGCCCCGCGAGCGATGGCATCACCGAGTTCGTGGTGGGCACCGGCGGGCACGGCGTGCAGAGCTTCATAACGACCGACAACCGGTTGGTGGTGGGTTACGACACGTCCCCTTATGCCTTTGGTGCCCTCAAGATGACGCTGAACACGGACGGTGCGGGCTACCAGTTCATCAACACGGACGGCTCCGTGCTCGACTCCGGCTCGATCCACTGCAGCGGGGCTCCCCCAGATACCGCAGCCCCGAGCGCGCCGACCAACCTCGCGGTCACGAGCAACACCTCGTCTCACGTCGACCTGAGCTGGTCCCCCTCCAACGACAACGTCGGCGTGGAGGGCTACGACATCTACCGCAGCGACAACCCGAGCGCCCCGCTAGCCTCCGTTGGATCGGCCACGACGTATCGGGATGACTCGGTGGCCGGCGCGACGACCTATCAGTACTACGTCATCGCGCGGGACGCGGCCGGCAACCGCTCGGCTCCGAGCAACACCGTCACCACCACGACCCAGGCCGTCACGTTCCAGGACGGCTTCGAGAGTGGGAGCTTCGGGCTCTGGACGAAGACCTACGGGGGAATGTCGGTGCAGAGCTCGAACGTGCTCTCCGGCGATTACGCCGCCCGCGCCACCACCACCGGTGACGCCACCTGGGCGTACAAGACACTGGCGACCGCCAGGTCGGACCTGTACTTCCGCGTCTGGTTCAACATGTTGAACCAGGGCGGCAACAATGTGTACATTCAGAGGTTCCGCACGTCCGACGGCTCCTCGATCCTGGGAGCCTACGTCTCGAGCGCGGGCAAGCTGGCCTACCGCGACGACATCGCTGGCGTCAGCCGCACGAGCTCGACGCTGGTAACGCCCGGCTGGCATCAGCTGCAGGTACACCTGACGATCAACACTACCAACGGGAGCGCGGGCCAGACGGAGGTGTGGCTGGACGGCACGAAGGTTGACTCGTTGTCCAGGTCCGAGAACCTGGGCACGGCCCGGGTGGGTCGGCTGCAGATAGGGGACAACTCGACCGGTCGGACGTACGACCTCGCCTTCGACGACGTGGCCGCGGACACGCAGTACATCGACACGAGCGACACCGAAGCGCCCGAGCCGCCCACGGGCCTGACCGGCTCGGCGGTCTCCCCCACCGAGATAGACCTTCGCTGGAGTCCCGCTACCGACAACGTCGGGGTCACGGGGTACGACGTCTACCGCGGCAACTCGCTGCTCGCCAGCCTGGGCGCGGAGACGACGTACAGAGATACGAGCGGTACCCCCGGGACCACTTACACCTACACAGTCCGCGCCCGGGACGCGGCTGGCAACGTTTCGGCTGCCAGCGCCGGCCTCACCGTCTCGACGCCTCCGGACACGACCGCTCCGACGGTGAGCGTGACCGCACCGGCCGATGGCAGCACGGCTCACGGCACGGTGACTCTCTCGGCAGACGCCTCAGACGACATCGGGGTGGAAGAGGTCGACTTCCTGGTGAACGGCGTGGTGGTCGGCACTGCGTACGAAGGTCCTCCCTACACCATCTACTGGGACTCGTCGACGGTACCGGACGGGTCGGTCACCCTCACGGCGAGGGCGGAGGACTCCTCGGGCAACCAGACGGTCTCGGCCCCTGCTACGATCACGGTCAGGAACGCGGCACCGGACACTACGATCGACTCCGGACCCAATGGAACGGTGGCGAGCTCCAGTGCTACGTTCAGCTTCTCGTCCGACGATTCAGCCGCCACCTTCTCCTGCCAGATCGACGGCGGGAGCTGGAGCGACTGTGCCTCGCCCGTCTCGTACAGCAACCTGCCGGACGGCAGCCACACGTTCGAGGTGAGGGCCTCCGACTCTCTGGGCAACACGGACCCGACGCCCGCGACGCGGCAGTGGACGGTGGACACGACGGGGCCGACCGTTACATCCACATCTCCGGGCGACGGTGCCTCGAGCGTCGCGCTGGATACGCAATTGCGGGCTGTTTTCTCCGAGCCGCTCGATCCCTCGACGATCACCTCCGATACCTTCGTGCTCGTGCCGCAGGGCTCCTCGACGGCCGTGCCTGCATCCGTCACTTACGACTCCGACACACGCACCGCCACCCTGGCCCCCGCGTCTCCCTTGGACCAGGTCAGGAGCTACGTGGCCACGGTCAAGGGGGGGCCTCAGGGGGTCGCCGACCTGGTGGGCAACCACGCGGGTGCTGACACGTCCTGGAGCTTCACGACCGCCGACGTTACGCCGCCCAGCGCACCGACCAGCCTCACGGCCACCGCCGTCTCCGGCAGCGAGATCGACCTGCAGTGGAGCCCGGCGACGGACAACGTGGGCGTAGCAGGCTATCAGGTGTTCCGCGACAGTGTCCAGGTGGGTGCGACCTCGGGGGCGACGAGCTACCAGGACAACAAGGTCACGGCGGGTACGAGCTACACCTACACGGTGAAGGCCGTGGATGCCGCGGGGAACGTCTCCGATGCCAGCAGCCCGGCCTCGGCCACAGCACGGGCGCTGATGTTTGCCGACGGCTTCGAGAGCGGAGACATGTCGGCCTGGGCGTCGAACAGCGGGATGACCGTCCAGTCGGCGACAACGCACGCGGGCGCCTTCGCCGCGGAGGCCAACAGCCCGACCGGCACAGCGAGGTACGCGTCGGTGACTCTGAGCTCCACGCAGTCCGACCTCTACGGCCGTATCTACTTCAAGCTCTCGGCTCAGCCAGCGACCACCCTGACCTTGATGCGGTTCAGGACTGCCAGCAACGCCTCCATTCTCGGGCCTTACCTGACGAGCACTGGGAGGCTGGGATATCGTGACGATGTCGCATCCGTCAGCCGCACGAGCTCGACGGTAGTGAGCCCCGGAGTCTGGCACGAGCTGGAGGTGCACGTGGTGATCAACGGCACGGCGGGGCAGACGGAGGTGTGGCTGGACGGCGTCAAGGTAGACGCGTTGTCGCAGACCGAGAACCTGGGCACCACGCCCGTGGGCAGGGTGCAGATCGGCGACAACGCGAGCCGATCCACTCCCTACGACCTCTTCTTCGACGACGTAGGCGTGGATACGGCCCCCATAAATCCGTAGAAGGGCTTGTCGGCTCGACTTTGGGGGCCTCGGCCCGCACTCGCGCCCATCTTTGCTGGGGAGCTAGGCGCGCCAGCTCGCGCTCCTCGGTGCTCTGGCTTTCGTCTTCACCCTCGCAGAGGGAGGCGTGGCGGTCCCGAGCTCCACCGCGAAGCCCGGCCCGCCCTCGCGGTCACCGCGACATCGCTCGGAGCTGGACTGCTCCGAAGGACGGCCGCGGAAGGTCGCTGACCGCCCCTACTGCTCTTGCGCGCACGCATCAAGTGGGATATAGTTATGTCCGTCTCAGGGCGGGGTGCGCCCGGGTCAGGAAGGCAGGTGGTGGCGCTGGCTGGACGTGGGGTCGCTCGGGAGCGGCAACTTGTCCGTGCATCCACCGACGAGACGGAGCTCAGGCCCCGTGTTCCTCACACGGATCTCTTGCTGTGGGGTCTGACCTCCTTGCTCGTGCTGCTCATCCTGGGCTGGCTCGTGGCGGTGCTCGGTTTCGGCCACCTGGGCTTTGCGATAGTCGCGCCCAAAGCCGAGGCGGGGGTGCAGTCGGCATCGGCCCTCGCCAGGCTGTTC
>CADDYR010000040.1 GCA_902810765.1 Chloroflexota bacterium | reverse complement strand
GTCCGACAGGATGGACCACGTCTCGACGGGTGGCGGGGCATCGCTGGAGCTGCTCGAGGGGCGGGAGCTGCCCGGAGTGGCCGCGCTCGGAGGTTCGGGTGCGTAGGCCGGTGGTCGCCGGCAACTGGAAGATGCACACGACCCGCGCGGAGGCGGACGCGCTCGCCAGCCACGCGCGGGAGCACCTGGCCGACCTCCCGGTCACGGTGATCCTCTGCCCGCCCTTCGTGTGGCTGGAGCGGGTGGCGCGCTGGCTCGAGGGCACGGACGTCGGTGTGGGCGCTCAGGACGTGTTCTGGAAGGACACCGGAGCGTACACTGGGGAGGTGTCCCCCACCCAGCTCGCCGAGGTCTGCGACTACGTGATCGTGGGCCACTCGGAACGTCGGGCGATGTTCGGGGACACGGACGAGACGGTTCACAGGAAGGCCGCAGCGGCGCTGCGCGCGGGTCTGACCCCGATCGTGGCGGTCGGCGAGCGCGAGGAGGAGCACGAGCAGGGACGCGCGCGGGAGGTCGTGGAGCGACAGGTCCGCGCAGCCCTGGCCGACCTTCCGGGGCGCGACCTGATGGTCGCGTACGAGCCCGTGTGGGCGATTGGCACTGGAAAGCCCGCCACGCCCGAGATCGCCCAGGCGATGTCGGCCCGCATCAGGGAGGTCCTGAGAGACCTCGGGCTGCCGGGCGACGAGATACCCATCCTGTACGGCGGAAGCGTCACGGCCGACACTTTCGGCGGCTTCGCCGAGCAGCCGGACGTGGACGGCGCGCTCGTGGGTGGCGCGAGCCTGAGGGCGGAAGAGCTCGCGCGCATCGCGACCATCGCCACAGATGCGCACGCCACCTCGTAGGCGAGCGGCTCTGGCCTTCGGCCTCGATGGGCGTCAGCTCCCCGGGCCGAGCGTCCGGGACAGAGGCGCGGCGAGGTCACCTCGGGAATTCACGACCACGCGGTCCAGATCCAGCCAGCTGGCCGTCAGCCGCAGCTCCTCGGCCAGCTCCGCCACGACGTCGGACTCGCGCACGCCCCGCTCGGAGTACACCGCAGGGACCGCCAGCTCGGACCGCCTGCGGTCGGCCTTGAGGTCGACCCGGGCGACCAGACGGTCGCCGAGCAGGAACGGCATCACATAGTAGCCGTGGGTCCGGCGAGCCGCGGGGGTGTAGATGCTGATCCGGTAGTGGAAGTCGAAGAGCCGAAGGGTGCGGTCGCGGTCCCAGATCAGCGAGTCGAACGGCGACAGCAGCGCGCGAGCGTGCACCCGCGATGGGACGGCCGCGCCCCGCCACAGGTACATCTGCTGCCGAGCCCCCTCGACCTGAACCGGGATCAGCTCTTCGGCCTCGACGAGCTCGGCGACCCGCGCCCTCGAGTGCTCAGTGGGGAGGTGGAAGTAGTCGTGCAGCTGTTTATAGGTAGCGATGCCGTGCGCGCGGGCCGCGATCCGGACCAGCTCGCGCTGCGCGTCTTCCGGGGATGGCGCGGGCGCGGCCAGCTCGTCGGCCGGGATGACTCGCTCGGTGAGGTCGTACAGCCGCTCGAAGCCCCGCCGCGCGGCTGTGGCCACCTTGCCCGTGTAGAGCAGCCATTCGAGCGCGATCTTGGTGTCGTGCCAGTTCCACATCCGGCCCGTTCCGAAATCCTGCCCGTCGCCGTGTCGCCGGCCGTCGGGGTCGGCCTCCGACGCGGCGACCGGACCGCGTTCGGCCACCACCGCGAGCACCTCCCCGACCAGATGCGGACGCTCCTTGGATAGCCTGGTCATGCCCGAGATCACAGCCCAGGGCGCCAGCCTGAGGGCCGGGTCCAGCGACCTGCTCCAGTCGGCCGGAGGCCGGGTCGTCGGCGACCAGGCATCCCAGGCCCAGCGCTCGGCGGCCCGCATCCGCCATCTTAGCAACGGATAAGTACTCATCGGCAGCAGCGATGCCTGGTGTGCCCAGTACTCGAACAGCTCGCGCCGCGGACCTCCCCAGGCCATCCGGTCCAGCAGCTCCCGCGGATATGGGCCGAGCCGTGCGAAGACCGGAAGGTAGTGCGAGCGGCACAGCACGTTGACCGAGTCGAGCTGCAGCACGCCCACCCGAGCGATCACTCGCGTCAGGTCTCGGGCCTCCACCCGCCCGGACGGCCGCGAATCCGAGAACCCCTGCCCCGCGAGCGTTATCCGCCTCGCCTCGTCCGCCGAGATCCGCTCCCGCGTCGGGCGTCGAGTCACGCTTTCCATAGTCGGCTCCTCTCTCGTCCGGCTGATGAGCGGCCGGGTCACACCGGCGACGGGAAGAGACAGAAAGGGTGCCCGGCCGGGTCGAGCATCACACGAACGTGCTCCTGCGGCTGATACTCGGCGAGCGTGGCTCCGGCTTCGAGCGCCCAGGCGACAGCCTCTTCGAGGTTCTCGACGCCGATGTCGAGATGCTCCATGATCTGCTGTTCGCCCGCCACGCTCGGCCAGACCGGCGGGACGTAATCCGCCTCGTACTCGAAGTTCAGGGTCGGCCCTGCCTCACCGGGTGGCGGTCGTAGCTGCGCCCAGCCAGCATCTGGTGGAGCGCCGGGCTTCGGACCCTCCTCGCGCGACACGCTCCACCCCAACAGCCGCTCGTAGAACGCCGCCAGTGCCCGTGGGTTGGGCGCTCCGATCGTCACCGCCGATACCCGCATCCTTGGTTGCGTCATCTCTACCAGCCTCCTCACGAAGTCTTGCGCCCGCCGAGACCCGCTCGACCTCCGCCGCGGCACACCTCCCCGCGTCGTCCGCCGCACAGGACCTGCTATGCTTCGTACCGAAGATGTGGTTCGGATGCTACCCTCGTTGACTAACAAGTATGCCTGCCGTTGAGACCATAGTTCCGATAGGAGGCAAGCCCCCGTGTACTTCCAGGTCCCAGCCGATCCGCATCCCTGGCCGCGAGACGGCAAGACTCCTACCACCTCCTGTGCCCTGATCGTGGTCGACATGCAGCACGACTACTGCTTCCCGGGCTACTACATGGATCGGGCGGGCTACGATACCAGGCGACTGAGCGAGCCGGTCGAGCGCATCCGACGTGTGCTGTCGGCAGCACGTCGCAGTGGTATGCACGTGATCTACACCCGTCACGGGCGCGCGCCGGGCACTGGAGACGCAGACCTCGCCCCGGCCGGCGAGAGCGTGGACGCCTCACCCTTCCCGAGAACGGCCGCGCGAGGGGAGCCGGGCTGGGAGATAGTGCCTGCGCTGCTTCCAAAGGCAACGGACACCGTGATAGACAAAGCGACGTGCAGCGCCTTCGTCTCGGGCGAGCTCGACCGCCTGCTTCGGAGCAGGGGGATCGGGCACCTCGCCTTGTGCGGGAACACCATTGATGTCTGCGTCCACTCCACCCTACGCTCGGCTATAGATCTGGGGTACGAGTGCCTGCTCCTCGCGGACTGCTGCGGCGCGGTCGACGAGGGTCTGCACGCGTGGGCGATCGAGTCGGTCAAGGTTGAGGACGGGGTGTTCGGCACCGTCGCCGATGCGGGAGCTTTCATCGAAGCCCTCAGGACCACAGATGCAACACCCTGAATCGCCTTCCAGCTCGGATCCCGAGGACAGGTTTCGACCCGCGTCGACGCGCTCCGACGGACAGGCAGCCGTGCTGAGAGCCGAGAGGGTGCTTGCGAGGTACGGAGCCGGTGTGGAAACCGCCGAGAACGTGCGCAGCGCTTCCAACGACGTGTGGCTCGCCGGGACCCTCTGCCTGCGCATGTCGCGGCGCCCGGGAGCGGATACCCTGCTCGAGGAGGCGCGCCTCGCCTCTGTGCTGCCCTCGGAAGTTGGATATCCGGAGGTCATCGCCAGCGGCATCGAGGAGGGCCACGAGTGGGTGCTCAGCCGGCGCCTCCCCGGGCTGAATCTTTGGCACGCCTGGCCCGCGATGACTCTCGACCAGAGGATGGCGGCGATCGAGGATCTGTGGCGTCGCCATCTGGCCCTGCAGGAGACGGACTTGAAGCTGCTCGCCGGCCTGCGCCTTCCGCCGCCCCGCCGGTACCGCTTCGATCCACACGAGTCCGCAGCTCAGCTGAGGCGGTTGGTGGAGGTGGGGGTGCTGGAGGAAGGCCTGGCTCCGACCCTCTGGCAGCTGGTGGAGAGTGGGCAGGGAAGCATCCAGTCCGTGCCGTGGAGGCTCGTCCACGGCGACCCGGGACTCACGAACGTGCAGTGCCAGGAGGGGGTCGTGATCGGGCTGCTCGATCTGGAGGCCGCGGGCATCGGGCCCTTCGATCTGGACCTCGATCCGCTGCTTCGGATCCTGTCGGACCCCCTGGGCGACTCGGATTCCCCGGGACCGTATGGGTTGCCCGACGCGGAGTCGTTCGCGGGCGCCTTCGAGCGGTTGATCGAGGTCGCAGCGCCCATGCTTCACCTGCCCGATGCATCAAAGCGCCTCAGATGCTATGCCGTGTTGTTCGATCTCACCATACTGACGAGCGCGCTGGGACGCGGGGTCGAGGTCGAGACCGTGCGCGGGTGGGCCGGGCGTCTCCGGAATGTGGCCCCCCACCGGAGCTATCTCGATCGTATCTGGTCGTAGCCATCGGCGGGCCCCGCAGGAGAGGAGGGGGATGGCCACACAGCAAGATATGAGAAGCACCTCGAACCGCCAAGCGCCTACACTCCATGACAGGCGAGCACCCGGCGAGCCCGATCTGCCGGGTGTGTAGTTGATAACGGAGGAGTGCTGCCGTGCAGAGGATCACACCATGCCTGTGGTTCGACACCCAGGCCGAAGAAGCCGCAAGCTACTACGTGTCCATCTTCAGGAACTCGAGGATCACGAACGTCAGCCGCTACAGCGAAGCGGGAAGGGAGGTTCACGGCAAGCCGGCGGGCTCGGTGTTGACCGTGGACTTCGAGCTCGACGGTCAGAAGTTCACCGCCCTCAACGGGGGACCGGAGTTCAAGTTCAGCGAAGCCATATCTTTTCAGGTCTACTGCCGGACTCAGGAGGAGGTAGACCACTACTGGGAGAGGCTGTCGGCCGATCCCGCGGCAGAGCAGTGCGGCTGGTTGAAGGACAAGTTCGGCCTTTCGTGGCAGATCATCCCGGCGGTGCTGTCCGAGATGCTGCAGGACGAGGATGTCGAAAGAGCCGGGAGGGTCATGCAAGCCATGCTGCGCATGAAGAAGCTGGATATCGGGGAGCTGCAACGGGCGTACGATGGGCAGGAGGAGCAGGCTCGGCTGAGTCGTTAGAGCCTATCCGAAAGGTGCGGTGGCGTGGTACGCTCGGCCTCTGGAGCTCGTTCCTCGCGTTCAGCGATCCCGACGGCAACGGCTGGGTCGCGCAGGAGCGCCCGGACGGCGATCGACGCCACGCCACACGACACCTTTCGCAGGATTGGAGGCATCCAGATGGCCGATCGAGCACCGATCGAGACCAAGAATCTCGACATCTACGGCAACGCCCCGCTGCCGTGGAGCAGGCCACGCGATCTCTTCCTCGGCACGATCTTCCTGGGCACGGCCTTCCTCGGCACGACGCGGCCTGACTGCCGCCCCCACTCCGCCGGGATCGGAGCCCTCTGGCTCGACGGCGACATCTATTTCACGAGCGGACCGGGGACGCGCAAGTCCCGCAACCTGGCCGCGAATCCGGCCTGCACGATCTCCGCCAGACTGACGACCATAGACATCGTCCTCGAAGGCGAGGCGGTGAGGGTAACCGATGTGCCGACCCTGGAGCGGGTGGCTGCGCGCTGCCGGGAGGCCGGTTGGCCTGTGCAGGTCGAGGGCGATGCCTTCACGGCCCCGTACAGCGCCCCCAGCGCCGGACCGCCGCCCTGGCACCTCTACCGCTTCACTTTCCACACCGCCATCGGGAACGCCACGGCCGAGCCGCACGGCGCGACGCGCTGGCGCTTCGAGGTATGAGGGAGGGGGGGGACGGGTGCTTCACTGCGTCCAAAATCCGCCCCCTTATTCCGATTCCGGGTGGACGCTTATCCAACGTCATCAGGAGCCACCAGGCGTGGTCACCCTGAGCCACCCACACCCGTCATCCTGAGCCCTTCGCGGAGTTTACCCTCGAGCGAAGCGAAGGATCTGCAAGGGAGGACGCGGCAAAGCCTCCCGGACAGATTCTTCGGCCCTGCGGGCCTCAGAATGACAGTCAGTAGAGGGGGGCCTCGGAATGACAGGCTCATCACCCGGAATCGGTATTACAGCCTATCCGGAAGGAGAGCGAGCGTGGCGGAGCTTGCCGTAGATGATGAGGATGGCGGCGAGGTGGACGAAGGCCAGGTAGCTGACCTGCTGCTTCTCCCAGCGGACGAGCAGACGGCGGAAGCGGTTGAACCAGCTGTGGCACGCCTCCATCACCCAACGGCGGGAGAGCCTGCCGCTGCCGCGATGTGCTCTATTCGAGCTTCGAGGGCAGCCAGGCGGTGAACAGTGCCCCTCCGCCCTCGGCGTTCGCGGCCGTCAGGTCGCCGCCGTGGGCCCGGAGGATACGGCGCGCGATCGTGAGCCCTAGCCCCGAGCCTCCGGTGTCGGAGCTTCGCGCAGTATCGGCGCGGTACATCGGCTCGAAGATGCGCTCGAGGTCCTCGGAGCGGATGCCGGGGCCCGTGTCGGCCACCGAGAAGACGGCGCGGCCAGGCTCCGCGTGCCAGCTCACCTCGATCCTGCCGCCCGCGGGGGTATGCCTGAGCGCGTTGTCCAGCAGGTTCTCGGTCGCGCGCCGGAGCAGATGGGGATCGCACTCGCAGAAGCACGGCTCGCTCGCACCCCTCGGCGCGATCTCCACCCCCTTCGCCCGTGCCAGCGGGCGGAAGCCGTCCGCGACGTCCTCGAGCAGGCCGCCGAGCTCGAGCCGCTCGCGCCCGAGGGTCTGCTCGAGGTGCTCGGCGCGGGTGTACGCGAACAGGTCGGATACGAGCCGCTCGAGCTGGTCGGCCTTCTGCCGGCAGACCTCGATGTAGCGCGCGGCCCGCTCGGGCGACCGCGCGATCCCGATCTCGAGTCCCTCGAGGTAGCCGCGCAGCGAGAACAGGGGCGTACGGAGGTCGTGGGCTATCGCGCTCACGAAGAAGCGGCGCTGCTCCTCGATCTCGGCCTGGCGCTCGATGGAACGCTTCAGCCCGTCGCGCATCGCCTCGAACGCCGCGTTCACCTCGGCCACCTCTCTTACGGGGGTATTGGGAAGGTCGAACTCGAGCTCGCCACGGGCGATCCTCCTGGCCGCACGGCTCAGCGCCTCGAGCGGGCGCACCACCGCCCGGCCGATCTGCCAGCCGATGAAGAGCAGCGCGACCACCAGCGCCACGAGCATCGGCAGGAAGCCCGGCGGGCCCTCGGGCGGGTCGAACACCTCGACGGTGCCCAGCGTTCGCCCCCGGTCGGTAACCAGGATCTCCCTCCCGGCCTGCCATCCCTGCCAGCCCCGGCTGGTCCGCAGCATCACCTTCCCGGACGCGTCCCGGATCACGAGCCCGCGGTGCAGCTGCCTGAACGTCCGCATCGTGCTCGCTTGCCACGCGGGATCGTGCCAGCTGTCGGGGTGCGAGACCACCTGCCGAAGCGCAGAGTCGAGCGCCGCCTGGGGATGAGGCTGGGAGCTCGTCAGGCTCTCGTCTATCGCGCTCGTGACGTGATAGAACAGGGCGGTGAGCGCGATCAGGATGAGCATCCCGACGACCATCCACTGCCTGATCCCGAGCCTTCTCACCGCACCCTGCCCTCGAACCGGTACCCGACCCCCCACACGTTCACGATGTAGCGCGGATCGGCCGGGTCCTCCTCGATCTTCTGGCGGATGCGGCCCACATGTACCGTGACGGCGTGCCGGTCACCCACGTCGCCCCAGAACCGCTCCAGGAGCTGGTCGTAGGTGAACACCTGACGCGGATGCTGCGCGAGCAGGCAGAGGATGTCGAACTCCCGCGGGGTGAGCTGGACCTCGCGGCCGTGCACGAACACCTCGCGCGACCGCAGATCGAGCGCGAGATTGCCGAAGTCGAGGCGAGCCCGGCCCGGCTCCTCGGCCCTGCCGTACCTCCGCAGCACTGCCTTCACGCGCGCCACGACCTCGGCGGGGGTGGCGGACTTCACGATGTAGTCGTCGCCTCCCAGCCCCAGGCCCCGTATCTTGTCGACGTCCTCGCCGCGCGCGCTCAGGAAGAGCACGGGCAGCTCGCTCTCCTGGCGCAGCTTGCGGCAGAACTCGAATCCGCTCTCCCCGGGCATCATGACGTCGAGGATGACGCAGTCCACCGGCCGGCGCTCGATCACCTCGAACGCGTCGCCCGCGCTGGCGGCGACCTCCACTCCGAAGCCCTCCGCCTCGAGGAAGTCGCGCATCAGCTCCAGGATCGCCCGGTCGTCGTCCACGACGAGCACGGTTCTTCTGTCCTCCACCGATACCTCCCATTATGGCAAATCCCATTATGCCACCGCAGCCGCCCCAGCTGGGCGCTCGGGACCGGAGCTTGAGCGGACGTTGAGCGTTCTGTGACCGTTCGCCCCGCCGTCGGTTGAGGCCCGCGGGCTACCCTGAGACGAGGTCCTCCGAGGCGATCCCCGGCATGCGGTCGGCGCCCGCCTACGACTGGCTGATCGAGCTCCTGAAGAGGAGCTTCAGGAGCTTCGTGCCGGCCAACCTGGAGGCCAACCGGGTGGGGTCGCGATGCCCGGCTGTACCGCCCTGAAGCCGCGTGTCGGGCGCTCGGCAGGATCGGTGCCGGGGGCAGGAAGCTGCGCCGCTACCCCCGCAGCCTCCTCTCGTACCGCCGAACGGCCTCCTCCTGCTCCGGGCCGGGCGCGGTGGAGTGGGTGCACGCACGCAAGCCCGTCTATGAGCCGGGTGAGGTTCGCGGAAATCCCAGCCTGGGAGTAAACTCGATATCGAGATCGGTTTGGATCGCCCGGAGGTATAACCGATGGCTGTACGGGCCGAGAGACCTGAGCAGGGACTGTGGACCTACGACGACCTGCTCCGACTGCCGGATGACGGGAAGCGATACGAGATCATACAGGGAATGCTCCACGAGGTGGCCCCATCACCGCTGCGAGGGCACCAGAGCGTCGTCTTCAATCTGTCACTGAAGTTTGGGCCGCCAGCGGAGAAAATCGGCGCGATGGTGCTGACGGCTCCCTTCGACGTGGTGCTCGACGCCGATGGAAGGGTGGTGGTCCAGCCGGACCTGTTCGTGGTGGTGCGGGATCGCATCCAGGAGCTCGGTATAGCTGACCCCGACTCGAGGCCCGCCGTGGGCGCTCCCGACCTGATCGTGGAGGTGCTGTCCGCCGGCACGTCCGAGTACGATCGCAAGACGAAGCGCGAGCAGTACGAGAGGGCGGGGGTCAGGGAGTACTGGCTGGTGAGCCGGGACACGCAATCCATAGAGGTGCTCGTGCTGAGGGGCGGCCGCTACGAGCAGCACCTGCTCGCCTCCGGCGATGAGCTCGTGGCCTCGACCGTCCTGCCGGACCTCTCGTTTCCGGCACACGAAGTCTTCAGGTAGCACACGACAGCCGAGGGTGACGGTCACGTCCGCGTGGCATCCCTGATGCGCACCTTGCCTTCGAGCGCCTGACCCGAATCTTGCTGCGAGAAGTACGGGAGCTTGCAGCACAGGCCTGCCCGGTGGAGTGGTGAGGATCGCTGGTCACGCCGGCGAACTTCCGAATGGGTCCGGCACCGGAAGCAACGCTCCGTGTGCCGACGCATCGCAACGGTGTCAAGGAGGATTGGGATGCTGCATCGAGATCCATCTGCCGGCGGGTTCGGGCCCCTGGGTCTCGGTCCCGAGGCGCTGAAGGCGGTGGCCGAGCTGGGCTACGAGGAGCCTACCCCCATCCAGGAGCGGACGATCGCGCTGCTGCTGGAGGGCCGCGACGTGGTCGCCGAGGCCCCTACAGGTACGGGGAAGACGGCCGCCTACGGGCTCCCGATCGTGGAGCGCCTCGACGAGGACGAGCTCCGACCCCAGGCGCTGGTGGTCGTGCCGACCCGTGAGCTGGCGATACAGATCTCTGAGGCGCTGCACGCGCTGGGCAAGTACCGGGAGGTGGTGACGCTGCCGATCTACGGCGGCCAGCCGTACGAGCGGCAGTTCCGTGCCCTCGCCAGAGGAGTCCAGATAGTGGTGGGCACGCCGGGGCGTCTGCTCGACCACCTCCGTCGCGGCACCCTCGAGCTGAGTGGGGTGCGCACCGTCGTGCTGGACGAGGCTGACGAGATGCTCGACATGGGCTTCATCGAGGACATCGAGGAGATCCTGGCCGGGCTGCCTCGGGAGCGTCAGAGCGCCCTGTTCTCTGCGACGATACCGAGGCGCGTCGCGCGGCTCGCCGAGAGGTACCTGCGCGACCCGGTGTGGGTGAGCGTGGGGGCGCGCGAGGGCGTGGCGCCGAGCGTACGCCAGGTGTACTACGACGTACCGGCCTCGGCCAAGCCCGACGCTCTCGCGCGTATCCTGGACCACGAACAGCCGGAGTCGGCGATCGTGTTCGTCCGCACGAAGCGGGAGGCCGACTCGGTGGCCGAGCAGCTGAACGGGCAAGGCTATATAGCGCAGGCGATCCACGGGGATCTCAACCAGGCTCAGCGCGAGCGCGCCCTGAAACGGTTCCGGGAGGGACACACCCAGCTGCTCGTCGCGACAGACGTGGCGGCACGCGGGCTGGACATCCCCGACGTCAGCCACGTCATCAACTACGATCTGCCCGACGATGCCGACTCGTACGTGCACAGGATCGGCCGCACGGGCCGTGCGGGCCGTAGCGGCGAGGCGCTCACCCTAGTGACGCCTCGCGAGCGGAGGCAGCTGAGGCCCATCGAGCAGGCAGTACGCCGCAGGCTGCAGCGCCTGCGGGTGCCGACGCAGCTGGACATCGCGGCGCGACGGCGCGCGGCCTTCCGCGACGAGATGCTGGAGGTCCTGGAAGGGGGCGAGCTCGATCCGTACCTCGCGCTCGTCGAGGACCTGGTGGACTCGCGAGACCCCACAGAAGTGGCCGCGGCGGCGTTCAAGATGGCGATCGAGGCGCGCGAGCCGAGCCGTCCGGGGAGAGCTCGCACCGAGGTGGCCGCGGGAGAGGAGGTAAGCACTACGCGGGACAGGGGCGGGGCCGAGCCCGGGATGGTACAGGTCTTCCTGCGCGTAGGCCACCGGGACGGCGTGCGCCCAGCAGACCTCGTCGGAGCAATCGCCAACGAGGCGAGGGTATCGGGCGACAGCATCGGCAGCGTGGACATCTACGATACTTTCTCGTTCGTCGAGGTGCCCGAAGAAAGCGCTGACCCGGTGATCGCAGCACTCAACCGAACGACCATCCGCGGACGCGAGGCACGGGCCGTGCTCGCGCGCCCCGATCGCAGAGCCCGGCGCAGGTAGGGGCGAGGCCGACAAGTACCTTGCGGGTTTGGCAAGACAGGTTCCCGTGAAGGCGAGCTAGAACGCGCCTGAAGGGTTGCGCGCTCAGGGGTGGGTCTGGCGGTAGGCGGCGTACACCCTGTAGATCGCGGTGAGGTTCGAGCCGACCGCGAGGATCCAGAGCGCCACGACCGGGATCTGGAAGATCAGGAGCGCGCCCAGCAGGATCACCCTCTCCGGCCTCTGGAACAGCCCCGACTCGTTCTTGAGCCCCGCCGCCTCCGCCCGCGCCCGGGCGTAGCTCGTGAGGATCGAGCCCACCATCGTCGCGTAGATCAGCGCGACCGCCACCGGATCGGCCACGATCAGGAAGTGGACCATGAGCCCGAAGAGGAGTACGGCCTCCGAGTACCGATCGAGAGTGGAGTCCAGGAAGCCGCCGAACGTCGAGACCTTGTTCCCCGCGCGCGCCACCGCGCCGTCGAGCATGTCGAAGATCCCCGCGATGAGGGTGAGGATGCCACCGAAGAAGAAGTGCCCAGAGCCGAGGACGATGGCCACGAGCGCGTTGAGCACCAGCCCACTGACGGTCAGCATGTTCGGAGTGATGCCGGTCTTGACGAGCCTCTGACCAATTGCGAGCATGATTCGCCGTACGCCGGCGCCGAACAGCGAGTTAAACACCCCTGGCCTTTCTAAGCACTACACGCAGGTGGCGCCTGCGCTCCTCGCGGCGTCGCTCCCACGCCTTGCGCTCGCACACCTCGGTGTACACCTCGAGGATCTGAGAGGCCACGCGCGGCCAGCTGTACTCCTCGGCCTTCGCCCTGCCGCTCACGGCCATCTGCGCCCGTGTGTTGGCGTCAGCGAGCAGGCGAACCATCGCTATGGCGAGCGCGTGCTCGTTCTCGGGCTGGACGAGCAGCCCCTCCCTCCCGTGCGCGATCATGCTCGCGTAGCCCGGGATGTTGCCGACGATCACGGGAAGCCCCGCGGCCATGGCCTCCAGGGGCACCAACCCCTGGCTCTCCCCCCTCGTGCTCGGAGCCACCAGCACCTGGCAGCTCGCCATGTACCTCGCACGGTCCTCGTTGCTCACCGGGCCGACGAACCGCACGTTGCGGCGTATGCCATACTTGCGGATTTGCCTGTCGAAGCTCAGGGGGTTGCCGGGGCCGACGACCACGAGGCGCACGTCGGGGAACACGGTCTTCACCCAGGGCAGCGCCCTGAGCGCGTACTTGAACCCCTTGCGCTCCTCCTCGAACCTGCCGAGGAAGAGCAGGTTTGGTCGCCCATCCAGGAGCTCGCGCACGGGCTCGACGGGGCGGCTGAAGGCGGCCACATCAACGCCGTTCGGGATGATACGCCAATCGCCGCGGAAGTACTGGGAGGCGAAGTCGCGCGCGGGCTCGGAGACGGCGATCAGAGCGTCCAGCCGGTCGAAGAAGTGCTGCAGGACCGGGCGGGCGTAGAAGTAGCCCAGGTTGCTCTCCGCGTAGGCGTGGAACGTGCCCACATTCGGCGAGCGCGAGTACCTGAGCACTGTGAGCGGGAGGGCGGGCATCAGCGGCTCGTGGCAGTGCACCACGTCGAAGCTCTCCCTCTCCATCAGGAGCTTTATCCGGCTTCGCAGATTGAACGAGAAGCTGATGCGCGCGACGGAGGCGTTCGCCGGCACCGGCACGACCCCGCCGAATCCGTGAAAATCGGGCGTGTCCACGTCCTTGCTCGACTCGGACAGCGCCGCTATCACGACCACGCGGTGCCCGAGGCGCGTGAACTCCCGGCGCAGGTGCTCGATGTGCTGGTTCACGCCCCCCGGTGCCGCGAAGTCGTATGGCGAGGCCAGTGCTATCTTCATCCGGTCGCACCGTGCGAGAGGGCCGCCCCTCGCACACCTCCTGTCTAGGCAACTTTACCACAACCCCGGCCCGCGGCACCCGCACTCCGGGCGGAGGCATACGAGGACGGCTCCACTACCGATGCTGGATGCATTGCTGCCGGGGGCGGAAGCTCTCGGGGATGATGCCCACGTTGCCCGGCCGTCCGGCGTTTGGGTACACTAGCGGTGTGACCGCTTCGAGGGGAAGCTCCAGCAATGACCAGCCGCTCATCGGCGCGCACGTCGGCTCGTCCGGCGGGCTCAGCAGGGCGGTCGGACGCGCGCTCGATATCGGGGCGAACTGCTTCCAGATCTTCGTGAGCGCCCCGCAACAATGGCGCTTGCCCTCGCATCCCGACGGCGAGGTCGAGGCTTTCTGCTCGCAGTTCGAGCAGAGCGGCATCCATGCCTTCTACATACACGCGATCTACCTGCTGAACCCTGCGGGACCGGACGCCGAGCTCAGACGGAAGAGTGTCGAGTCCGTGCGCGAGTACCTGCGATGGGCGAACAGGCTGTGCGCGAGCGGCGTGATCGTGCACCTCGGCTCGTCCGCGGGCACCACCCCTGAGGAAGCGCATTCGAACCTGTGCGCGAGCTTGTCCGAGGCGCTGCAGGACGCCGGGGACGTGCCGCTCCTCCTGGAGACGAGCGCCGGCACCCGCAACTCGATGGGCTCGACGTTCTCGGCGCTCGGCTCAATCCTCAGGACGCTGCGCGCCGGGCGACAGGTAGCCGTGTGCCTCGACACCGCGCACGTGTGGGCCGCGGGCTACGATGTCGCGACCCCCGAGGGGCTCGACCGCACGCTCGAGGAGTTCGACCGCGAGATCGGGCTGGATCAGCTCGTCCTAATCCACGCAAACGACTCGAAGGTGGAGCTGGGCGGGGCGCGCGACCGCCACGAGGACATCCCGAAGGGCCAAATAGGCGTGGAGGGCTGGCGCACGCTGCTGGCCCACCCCAGGCTCCGTCGGCTCCCCTGGGTGATGGAGACGCCGGGACTGGGCAAGCCCGAGTCGGCGGCCGCGCAGGTACGCGCGATGTGCGCTCTGTGGCGCGGCGAGGAGGTCGAACAGCCGGAATGATCGCCGCCTTCAAGGTGTTCTTCCAGACCGTCAGCGACGTGTGGTTCAACCTCATCGGGTACAGCGCGTGCAACCTCATCGCGTCCGTCGGGATGATCCTGCTCGTACCCTACGCTCCGCTGTGGCACGGCCTGCTGACAGTGGCGAAGGAGGCGCTGCCGTACAACGAGCGGCCCGAGATCGGCACGCTGCTCCACGACACGCGCGCCAACTTCGTCACCGCATGGAAGCTCGGGGCGCTGCTCATCGTGGGCACTGGTGTGATCTACGCCGCGTTCTTCTTCTACCTCACGCGCAGCAGCCCCTGGGCGCTGCCGCTCGTGGCGGTGACGGGGGTGATCGCGTGGGTCTGGCTCGGGATACTGCTGTACGCGGGACCGCTGTACCTGCGAGCGCCCGACAGGCCCCTGCTCGCGATTCGCAACGCGCTCGTCGCCACGCTGCACTACCCGATGTTCACCCTCACCCTGATCGTGCTCACCGGCATAGTGCTGCTCATCAGCACGTTCGTGTTCCCGCTGTGGTTCCTGATCACGCTCTCCTTCCTGGTGGTGCTGATGACGAAGGCCACGAACTGGGTGCTCGTCAAGGAGGGGATCCTATCTACACCTGGCGGATCCGAGGGCCCCGGCGGGAGCCTGCTCGAGGATTGACCCATAGCGCACGGGTGTGTTACAGTTTCCGCCGTCGAATGGCAGACGCGGAGCAGGGGGCCTGCTCTCCGCCATCGCTCTGGGCAGTCCCGGATGGGGGCTGCCCACCTAAGTGACACATCAACAGCGCATCGAGCAGGAGGTTGGGTCCTTGGGCAAGCTCGTGAGGTTCCTCGGAGGCGTCGCGATCGGCGCGGCGCTCGGTCTGGGCGTCTCGATGCTCGTGGCGCCGCAGTCGGGCAAGGGGCTGATCCAGTCCATCAAGGCCAGGCGCGACGAGGCGATCGAGGCGGCGAGGGCGGAGAGCGCCGAGCGCGAGCGAGAGCTCCGTGCCGAGTGGCAGGCGAGGATCAACGCCGAACGGATCAAGCGCGAGGCGCTCAAGGGCTAGAGGACGTGCGCTCGCCCCGGCGCGCCGTGCGCCGGCGGAGCGCCAGACAGCCGCTCACCCACGCGAGCACCATCACCACGAAGGTGCCCAGCCAGGCAGCGAGCCCGAGCCATACCTCGCCCTTCGCCACGTCCTCGAGCGCGACCAGCCCGGTCGCGTGGCCGAACGTGTTGCTCGCTGTGGCGTACATCCCGAGCGGGAACACCATCCCCCAGAGCGCCGGCTCGTAGGAGAACGGCACGCGGCGCACCACGTGCCGCCACACGCCCAGCAGCAACAGCAGCGGTATCCACCACGTCCCGAACGCCCACAGGAGGAATCCGATGGACTCCACCATCGCACGGGACATCGGCAGACGCTCCGACACCCTCAGGATCTCCCCGGCGGCGAGCACCGTGATCGCCGTCGCGCCCATCGTGATCCAGTACGGCGGCGTCAGGTCCTCCGCCCTGACCTCCGTGAGCATCAGGCGGGCGAGGATGATGCCCATCAGGAGCAGGTAAAGCACCACCCCGAAGGCCCACAGCGCGACCGCGATCAGCACGTAGGTGGTCGCCAGCGCCGACCGCGCGGACGTGAGCACCGCGATGGACACCGCGACCGACTGGGTGCCTACCACCCATATGAGCCAGGTGCCGTTCACCGCGCCCACCGGCACCGCCTTCGCGGGCGCAACGATGATCTTCACGGGCAGCACGTAGCTCAGGAGCAGCCAGACGACCCCACCCGCGATCGCAAGCTCCAGCGCCGGGTGGACCACCTGCCGGGCGTGCAGCCGGGCTGCGAGCACGTTGCAGGCCGCGACGAACGTGAAGAACCCGAACGCCCTGTCGGGGCTGTCCAGGTCCCGCAGCAGCAGGTCGTGATAGCAGAGCAGGCGCCAGACGGTCAGGCCCAGAAGCAGGGCGAAAGAGAGGCAGGCCACCGCGAGCAGCACCAGGGAGACGTCGAGCATTCCGAGCTCGTAGGTCGCCGAGGAGAGGATGCCCGTCGCCATCACCATCGCGAAGGAGCCGGGATCGAGCCCGGCGGCCCGGTCTGCCAGCCATCGGAGGAACGTCGGGATGACGGCCCATCCCGGTTCCTCGACCTCTCCCTCGCTGCTCATCGCCCCAGCCCCACCTATACGCTCGCGGTCGCTCCTCCTCCGGAGCACCACGCCCCATTGTACTGGCCTGTCGGGCTCCATTGATGCGTTGTGGGGAAGCCGAGCTCGGGCGGGGGCGCCCCCCGACATCCTTCAGCAGGAGGTCGCGTTACCTGGCCCTGGCGCCCTCACAGCGCGCCTCGACCTCAGGTTGGGGCTTCAGCGCGTAGCCGAGCGCTATCAGCCACTCCGACAGGCGGACGCGAACACCCGGGCGGGTCGCCATCAGGTCGTGCGCGACTCCCCATTCCTCCGCCTCGCGCAGCAACAGCTGGTGTCGCTCCGCTCCGAAGTCTTCCAGTATATAGAACCACGTAGGTCCCATGTATGTCGTGCTCTCCTTGTAGCTTGAAGTCCTGGTCATCCTGTGTCTCTACCGTCCGCTCACCGTGGCGAGCGAGGCCGGGCTCCTTTCGAGCAGTGCGTCTATCTCCGCGACCCAGCCATCGGGTCTGCCGTCAGGCAGGTACAGACCGCCTATCGCCCAACAGCCCATCCGCTGGGCGCTCACCTCGATCCCGGACCTGCCCAGTAAGCGGTTATGCGGTAATAAGGTTGCGTCATCGTCTTCCTCCTCGACTCTTTGGGGTCTGCCCCCTGATATCGAGCCTACAACTTCGAGCGCGCTCGAGGTCAATACCCTCTTCGGAGAGATCTGCCCCCACTTCTCGAATCGGGTTTGGAAGCGAACCGGTCCTTGACTTAGAGCGCGCTCTAACCTGTACAATCCCGGATATAGCGAGAGCTCCAGCGGGAGGTGACCGATAGTATGAACCGACAGCTCAGCATCCAGGCTGTTTCCAGGCTCACGGGCCTGAGCAGGCACACCCTGCGCTACTACGAGCGGGAGGGGCTGATGCTCGACCCGATCGTGCGCGCGTCCAGCGGCCACCGCCGGTACTCCACCGACGACCTCGGGTGGCTGGAGATGGTGACGTGCCTGCGCGCCACGGGCATGCCGATACGCCACATCAGGCGGTTCGCGGAGCTCTGCAGGCAGGGCGAGGACACGGTGCCGCAGAGGATAGAGCTGCTGGAGAGCCACAGGGCGGAGCTGCTGCGACACATGCGGGAGCTCGAGGGCTACCTGGAGATGATCGCTCGGAAGATCGACTACTACGAGGGCGAGCAGCGCCGGGCGAGCGTGGCCGCGGTGCCGGACAGCGTCGCCGTCTGACCATCGCGCCGGCAACAGCGGTGCGAGTGCCGTATCATGGTCGGCGGGAGCGCGGCCACGCGTTGGGCAGGTGACGCAAGGGCTCGTATCGAGCACGCGAGACGTTGAGCGGACAGGACGGCAACGTGGACATCTACGAACAGGTGATGGAGCGGATCGAGGCGGCGCTCGCGAGCGCGGCCGACCGGAACGAGTCGCTGCAGGGGGTGGTCGACGCCCTGCAGGAGGGACTCGAGCACTATGGCTGGACGGGCATATACCTCGTCGAGGGCGACGACCTCGTGCTCGCCGCCTGGAACGGCCCCGAGGCTACCGAGCATGTGAGGATACCCATCGGCCAGGGCGTGTGCGGAGCCGCGGCGCGGAGCGGGCGAACGGAGGTTGTGGACGACGTGAGCGCCGACCCGCGCTACCTGGTGTGCTTCCCGAGCACCCGCTCGGAGATCGTCGTGCCGATCAAGGACGGCGAGCGCGTGCTGGGCGAGATAGACATAGACAGCGATCACTCCGCCGCGTTCACCGTGCGGGACCGTCGCTTCCTCGAGGACGTTGCCGGGCGGCTCTCGGAGCTCCTAGTGACGCTGCCTCCCTCGGACTAAAGCGAGGCAAGATGTACAGGCTGCTTGCGACACTGCTCAGAACGCTGCATCGCCCTTCGCGGCCCTCGGAGCCAGGACTGGTGTCGGTCGCGCTCGTGCCCGACGCGACCACTGCGGAGATGTACGGCGAGCTACTGAGGCGCGAGGGGATCGTGTGCCTGCTCCAGCCGCAGGGCCCCGGTTACGGAGGCTGGGGCAGCGCGGCCGGGCTCCCACATCGTGTCATCGTCACCGAGAACCTGCTCGAGACGGCCCACGGCCTGCTGCGCGAGCACTTCGGCGACGAGTACCTGACGACGCTGCAGTCCGGGGGACCGCACCGAGCCGACCTGCCCGAGCGCGGCGCGCCGCATCCCTGAGCCGGACGCGAGCTTACCTCCGCGCGTCTGTCTCCCCGGCTTCGCCGTCATGCGGAATCCGGCCAACCAGTCGAGCAGATCATTCCAGGCCCTCTCTCCACCGCCCGTCATTCGGGGGCCGCGGGGCGAAGCATCTGTCGCACGGGATATCGAGCCTTCGCTCCGCTCGGAATGGCGGGGGGAGGCAGCTCGGGATGGCAATCCTTTGGCGCTCAGCTCCTGGCCTGCACGTCCACCCAGAGCCCTCGCTCCGGCGAGCCCAGGATGTCCCAGTACAGCTGCTCGGCGGGCCTGTCCGGGGCGGCCTCGAGCGAGTACCTGCGCAGGACGTACGCCGCGAGCGCCTTGATCTCGACCTGTGCGAAGTTCACGCCCAGGCAGATCCTCGCCCCGCCGCCGAAGGGCACGTAGGCGTAAGGGGTCTTCCTGTCCTCCTCGCGCGGAGGGGCGAAGCGGTCGGGATCGAACCGCTCGGGGTCTTGGAACACGGACGGGAGCCAGTGGCTGCCCGCGATCGAGTAGCGCACCTGCGTGCCCGCGGGGATGTGATAGCCCGCGAACTCGACGTCACGAGTCGTGCCGCGGGGGGCGGCGCCGACCGGCGGGTACAACCTGCCGGCCTCGTTCAGCGCGTTCCCCAGCACCTTCAGCGCCCTGATCTGGTCCATCGTAACGGCGGCGTCGGAGTCTCCGAGCACCCTGTCCAGCTCGTCGTGCACTCGCGCCAGGCACTCGGGATGGGTAGCGAGCAGGTACAGCAGCCACGCGCTCATCGTCGTGCTCGTCTCGTGCCCGGCGATGAGCAGGATGTTCAGGTGGGCGATGAGCTGCTCGTCGCTCATCGGCTCCCCGCGCTCGTCCCGAGCGGACACGAGCCGGCCGATCAGATCGTCGGTGGGGCGTGCTCGCCGCTCGCGTATGAGCTCGGTGAGCATCCCGCGCAGCTCGCGGAGCGCACTCTCGTGGCGCTCCAGCCAGCTCTCCTCCGTGTCCACGTCGGGGTCGTAGTAGCCGTACATCAGGGCCACGAAGAGCTCCCTCAGCCGGTCCACGCCGGGGCCGGACGCCTGCCCGGTGAGCGCGCCCGCGGCGACGTCGAAAGTGATCCGCCGCGTCTCCTCCCACAGGTTCACCTGCCCGCGCCCGGCCCAGTTCGCCGTCCTCTCGCGTATCACCTCGTTCATGAGGGGCAGGTAGCGTGTCATGTACGCCATGGTGAACGCCGGGTTCATGATCCTGCGGTGGTGGGCGTGCTGCTCTCCGTCCATGTTCAGGATGCCGTGGCCGAAGTCCGCGCCGATGATCGGGCTCCAGCCCAGGTCGTGGCTGAAGGCATCGCGGTCCGTGTACAGCACGAGCCGGTTCGCCTCCGGGCCGACGAGGTACACCGGCCGGAACTCGGGCGAGTAGTCTATGCGGAACACCGGCCCCAGAGTGGTCGCGAGGCGCGCGATCCACCGCGGGCGCTCGGCGGCATACTCGTCCCTGTAGGGCACGAGCGGTATCTCCTCGAAGGGGCGCGTGGCGGGCTGTGCGGACACCCTCTGCCTCCTCCCCGACCTCTACGGTCGGTGCGCTCGTTGTATGGGCGTGACTGATTGACCAGTCAGTCAAAGCATATTCGAGGTACGAGGAGCTGTCAACTGCCACCTTGCTTCGGCGGACGGAAGGGCTGGCAGCCCGTGCACTCGGGATGAAGGCGGCCGTGCCGCAGTTCGGAGGCTCGCTGCGGGCACGTCGTAACGAATCACCTGCTGAAGATCTGATGCGACCGGCGGAGGCACCGAGGGATCAGGAGCGGGACGTCCGCAGCAGGAAGTCCTCGTCCGTGATTCTCTCCTCCAGCACCGCGCGGTACAGCTCGTAGCTCGGCAGCCTCACGCCGTGCTCCTCCCGCAGGCGCTTCAGCCTGAGGATCGCGAGCCTGCTCTCGGGCGTCAGCGAGCGCTCGATCCACTCGCGGTCGTTCTCGCGATCCGAGCGGACGAACCAGACGTCCACCTTCCACTTGCGCTTCCGGAACAACTTCTTCAGTCCGAGGTAGGTGCCCTCGGGCATCGAGGGGTGTCGGGGTGCGCTCGCCCAGTCGCCGAAGTAGTACGCGTAGAACTCGCCCGAGCGCACGAACGCATTGAGCGCATCCAGGGCGAGGTCGAGGTCCGCACTGGGGTTCACGACGTAGAAGTCGAGATCGGGATCGTACATCAGATCGTAGCGGTAGCTGCCGAGGCTCACCACCTCGCCGTAGCCGGAGAGCCGCTCGACCAGCCGGGTAGCGCGCAGCAGCGCCGTGGCGTCCCTGTGGGTGCGCCCGGCGTGGCTCAGCAGTCTCCGCTCGTCCCGGCTCGCCCCTCCGGCGGCGTTCACCTGGCCGTCAGCCCGCCGTCCACGATCATCGCGGTGCCGATCACGGAGCCCGCCTCGTCGGATGCGAGGTACGCCGCGGCCGCCGCGACCTCCTCGGGCTGCACGAACCTGCCGTGCGGCTGGCGCGCCTGCATCGCCGCGCGCGCCGCCTCCGGGTCCTCGTATCCGGCCGTGATGCGCTGCACCCAGGGGGTGTCCACGGTGCCAGGCGCGATGCAGTTGATGCGCACGCCCTCGGAGACGTGGTCCACCGCGGCCGCCCGTGTGAGCGCGTAGATCCCGCCCTTCGCGGCACAGTACGCGGCCCGGTCGGGCACGCCCACGAGCGCCGCGACCGAGGAGATGTTGATGACGCACCCACCGCCCGACTCCCGGATCGCGGGGATCGCGTACTTCATCCCCAGGAACGTGCCCTTGAGGTTCACCGCGATCACGCGATCGAAGTCCTCCTCAGAGGTGTCGGGGGTCGTTGCCGCGACGCCCACGCCCGCGTTGTTCACCATGACGT
>CADDYR010000039.1 GCA_902810765.1 Chloroflexota bacterium | reverse complement strand
GGTGGCTGTGGGGCTGGTCGTGGGGGGAGCGGGGACGCGTGTGGCGGTGGCCCGCGCCGCTCGCGAGGACGTGCTCGTCGCTCCGGTTCCGGGCTGGCCTCCGCCCGCGCACGCGATCAGCGCGAGCGAGAGGAGGAGACAGGCGGTCTTCCGTGTGTTCATCGGAGCAGCTTCTCCTTCGTCGGGGCGCGTGATCCGCCTTGTGATATAATCCGGCTGCCAGTCCGTACAGCCAGAAGGGATACCCTGAGTGAGCCAGATCAGTACGCCGGATTATGCCTCCAGACATGATACCGTTCGGCGGGCCCTGCAGGAACGTTACCTGGACGCCCTGCTGGTGTTCAGCCCGGCCAACCGCCGGTACCTCACGGGGTTCACCGCCCAGGACGGCGGCGTCGGCGAGAGCTCCGGCTCGGTGCTGATCACGAGGGAGCGGGTGCTCCTGCTGGTGAGCCCGCTGTACATCGAGCAGGCCCGTGCGGAGTCGGCCGCGGCCGAGCCGCGCGAGCTCAAGGAGCGCTCGACGAAGCTCCTCCCAGAGATACTCGGCGAGCTCGGGGTGAGGCGCCTGGCATTCGAGCGCGACTACACGCTCTACGGCTACTACGAGGACCTGAAGGAGAACCTCTCCGAGGGCTCGGAGCTCGTGCCCGTCAAGCGAGTCGTGGAGGAGATGAGGCTCAGGAAGGACGAGGCGGAGCGCGAGCTGATGCGGGAGGCCGCCCGGATCGCGGACGCGGCGTACGTCAGGGTCACGGAGGCGCTGAGGCCGGGAGCGACCGAGCACGAGGTCGCACGGGCGCTGGACGACGCGATGGTGGAGCTCGGCGCGGACGGCCCCTCCTTCGAGACGATCGTCGCGGCCGGCGAGAACGCCGCACGCCCCCATCACGAGTCGGGTCACAGGCCCATGCGGGAGGGCGAGCCCATCGTGATAGACATGGGGGCTCGCTACAGGGGCTACTGCTCGGACATGACCCGCTCCTTCTGCCTCGGGCGCGCTGACGACCGCTTCAGCCACCTGTACGAACTCGTGCTCGCGGCGTGCGAGGCGGGGAAGGAGGCCGTGCGGGCCGGGGCTTCAGGCAAGGACGTCGACGCGGTGGCTCGCAAGCTGCTGAGCGACGCCGGATACGGAGAGCAGTTCTCGCACAGCCTGGGGCACGGTGTCGGGCTGGCGGTGCACGAGGGTCCGGGCCTGGGCAAGAACAGCGAGGACACCCTCGAGGAGGGCATGGTCGTCACCGTGGAGCCCGGCCTCTACTTCGGCGGCTGGGGCGGCATACGCATCGAGGACACCGTGCTCGTGACGGGCGAAGGGCACGAGGTGTGGACGCACGCTCCGAAGGCTGCGGTAATATAGAACGACTCGATCGCTACTTGGAAGGAGTGGCTTTGGCTGGATGATCTCTACCGGAGAGCTTCGCAAGGGTAACACGCTCGATCTGGACGGAGAGCTCGTCAAGGTGCTGGACCTGCAGCACGTGAAGATGGGACGCGGGTCGGCGTTCATCAGGGTGCAGCTTCGAAACCTTCGCACCGGGGCCATCACGGAGCGCACCTTTCAGGCCGGCACCAAGTTCCAGCCCGCACGGCTCGAGCGCCGCACCGTTCAGTACCTGTACCACGACGACAACAACTACACCTTCATGGACACGCAGACTTTCGAGCAGCCCGTGCTCGGCGGTGACCTGCTGGAAGACAAGGTGAAGTACCTCACCGAGGGCATGACGATCGACCTGCTCGAGTACCAGGGCCAGCCGATAGATGTCGAGATGCCGACCTCGGTCCAGATGAGGGTGGAGCGGACCGATCCCGGGTTCAGGGGGGACACTGCGACCGGTGGCAGCAAGCCCGCCACGACGGAGACCGGGCTGACGGTGCAGGTGCCGCTGTTCATTGACGAGGGCGACGTGATCAAGGTGGACACGCGGACGGGCGCTTACATCGAGCGGGTCGGGTAGGCCGATGGGTACCGAGGAGCGCGACAGCGATCTGAGGCTCGCCGCGCTGATAGACGACGGCCTGCGCGAGCTGATCGACCTGGTCAGCAACAGCTGTATCACGGAGCTTCAGATCGAGCGCGGGGGCACGAAGCTGTACATCAAGGCCGCCCCCGAGGGCGGGGCGGCTCGCGTCGGCGCCGAGACCGCGGTCGAGGCCGTCCGCGCCGCGGAGGTGAGCGAGGCGGCCGCCCCCCGCGAGGTGGAAGGGTATCACGTGAAGTCGCCGATAGTCGGGACGTTCTACGCGGCTTCGGGGCCCGGGGCAGATCCCTTCGTTCAGGTGGGCGACTACGTGCAGCAGGGCCAGACCGTCGGCATTGTCGAGGCGATGAAGATCATGAACGAGATCGAGTCGGAGGTCGCCGGTCGGGTCGTCGAGATCCTCGTCGAGAACGGGCAGGCCGTCGAGTACGGTCAGACCCTGATGATCCTCGACGTGAGCGGGAGTTAGCCCCTGCCAGCAAGGAGGGCCCCACTGCAGCTTCTCACCGTCACGGAGCTCAACGCTTACCTCTCGGGGCTGCTGTCGTTCGACCCCATCCTCGCGGACGTCTGGGTCCAGGGCGAGATCACGAACCTCAGCCAGTCCTCGCGCGGGCACGTGTATTTCACGATCAAGGACTCCGACGCCCAGATGCCCTGCGTGATGTTCAGGTCCGATACCTGGCGAGTGAACGCCCCGCTGTCCAATGGACACGCGGTGATCGTCCATGGGCGGGTGTCGCTGTGGCAGTCTGCCGGCAAGCTTCAGCTCTACGTGGACATGGTGCAGCCCGAGGGGGTCGGGCGGCTGGAGCTGGAGTTTCAGGCGCTCAAGGCGAAGCTGGAGGCCGAGGGGCTGTTCGACGTCGGGCGCAAGCGGCCGCTTCCGCGCTTTCCTTCCGCGATCGGGATCGTGACCAGCCCGCAGGCCGCGGCGCTGCAGGATATACTGAACGTCCTCCGTCGCCGATATCCCCTCGCGGAGGTCGTGCTCTCACCGACCTTGGTGCAGGGCGACGGAGCAGGCCAGCAGATCGCCGCGGCCATTCGGAGGCTGTACACCTCTGCCAGGGTGGACGTCGTGATCGTCGCGAGGGGCGGGGGCTCGACCGAGGAGCTGTGGGCGTTCAACGAGGAGTGCGTCGCCCGCGCGATCTTCGCGTGCCCCGTGCCCGTGATCAGCGGTGTGGGACACGAGGTGGACTACACCATAGCGGACTACGTGGCCGACCTCAGGGCTCCGACGCCTTCCGCCGCAGCCGAGCTGGTGGCCCCGAGCATCCTCGAGCTTCGCGACGGCGTCCGTGCCGCTCAGGAGTCCCTCGACGAGCGGCTCGACGTCCTCGTTCAGAGCCTACGAGCCGACCTCGACCGCACGAAGTACCACCTGGCGCGCGTCTCGCCCGCCCACGCGATCGCCGACTATCGGGACAGGCTGAGATACGTTACGAGCGCGGCGGGTCAGAGAATGGGCCACGAGCTGGAGCTGCGCCGCAGCGCGCTCGGCGGGAGGCTGCAGCAGCTCGAAGCCCTGAACCCCAGCTCGGTGCTGCGCCGGGGCTACGCGTCGGTGTCCCGCCCCGACGGTACTCCCGTGCCCCGCGCGTCGTGTCTTGCCTCTGGCGACGAGACGATCACCACGTTCGCCGACGGCGCCGCGCGCTCCACCGTCCGCACCGTGCACGGGAGCGACGGTGGGTCCGAGCCCTGAGCCGACTTGAGTGCGAACCCGCCTGGGGTTACGATAGCCTCGCGTCGAGGAGTGTGGGGATGGCGCTTCCAGCACGGCGAAAGTTCACCGTTTCGGACCTCGAGAGGATGGTGAGGGCCGGCCTGATCCTGGAGGACGAGCGTGTGGAGCTGATAGGAGGGGAGATCGTCGAGATGAGCCCGATCGGCCCCCGGCACGCGGCGTCCGTCACCAGGACAGCCGAGGCCTTCAGTTCGCGCATCTTCGCCTCCGCAGGTCTGGCCGGGATGCTGGTCGTGCAGGTGCAGAACCCGATCGAGCTGGGGACCGACGGGCTCTTGCAGCCGGATGTGGCGATCGTGCGACGCGAGAGCCTCGGCCCCGAGAGGCACCCGAGGGCCGGGGACGCGCTCCTGGTCGTCGAGGTCTCCGACACGTCGCTCGAGTACGACACGACGGTGAAGCTGGGACTGTACGCATGGGCGGAGATCCCCGAGGTGTGGATAGAGGACCTGGAGCACGAGCGGGTTCTGCGATACAGTCAGCCCCGGGATGGTAGCTATAGGCTGACCTGCGAGTTTCGGCAGGGAGAGGTCGTGGAGTCGGACACCCTAAGGTGGCTGCGGGTCGAAGTGTCGAACGTGATGGGATAAGTGACGATGGCAGTGAGCGACGTCGAGTTGACGTTCGAGCAGGCTTACTCGCGGCTCGAGGAGCTGCTGGCAAAGCTGGACGAGGGAGGTCTGTCCCTTGAGGAGGCGCTGAAGTGCTACGAGGAGGCGTCAGCGCTCGCCGCCAGGTGCAACGAGCTGCTCGACGCGGCCGAGCTGAGGATCCGGCAGGTGCGGGACGCAAGCGAGGAAGGAGTCGAGGAAGCCGACCTGGCTCCGGAGGAGGACGAGGGGCTGCCCTTCTAGCACGCGATCGCGGAGGGGATACGGGCCGGCGCCCCGAAGCTACCGGTTACCCGTCATCCGTGGGCCGTCCATCGTCGTCGCCCTGAGCAGCCTTCCCTTGTCATCCTGGGCGAAGCGAAGGATCTGCAAGGGAGGACGCGGCAAAGCCTCCCGGACAGATTCTTCGGCCCTTCGGGCCTCAGAATGACAGGGGTAGGAGGCCTCGGGATGACGGATTCATTACCCGGACTCGGTACAGTCCCCCACGCGGCGAGGCGCTACTGTGTCGACGGCTGCGGATGCATGGTGCGCCTGAGTATCCAGCTCTTGTACTTGCTCAAGCGGTCGGGCGATGGTGTGAAGAAGAGCTGTCCTCGGCAGACGCCGACCTTTGCGCGCCCCTGGAGCTCGAGGTTACACTGTCCCTCCCCGCTCGGCGTCTTCGAGGCGTTCACGCGATGGACGCAGAACCTGCACTCCTCGTAGACGCAGAGTGCCTGAGGCGCCGGCTGCTGTCGCTTATCCCGTGCCAAGGAAGCCCGTCCTTTCAAGGTGCGGGATCGCGGGGCATACAAAAAGGGCTGCGATCCGCGAATCACAACCCTCTTCGAAGCACACGCCTACGCGATCCTCCTCTTTCAAGAGCCTGCGAGGTTAGCTGACGGGTTGGGGCTGAAAGAGCGCCCCTCTCGCTCTCGCGAGATTCACCCCAGAGATTGGTTCCCCCGCTTCCCGCACGGTGCGGGAATTCGGCCGTCGGGATTCGACCCCCGACATGTCCATCTTACACCGGATGGACGGCACTTGCAAGGACGCGGTCGCGCAATCGCCCGTATCAGGGGCTAGACTGATCGGGCCCCTCCGCCTCCCTCGGCCCGCATCCCAGGTGCCGGACGTACCAATCCAGCACCCGCCTGCCGAGGTCGGCGACGTGCGCCTTCTCGGCGACGCCGTGGCCCTCGCGCGGGTACACGACGAGCCGGACCTGCTTGCCCCGCTCCTCGAGCGCTCTGAAGTACTCGTATGCCTGCCCGACCGGCACGCAGGGGTCGTTCTCCCCGTGCAGGATCAGCAGGGGCGTGCTCACCTCGTCCGCGTGGTACACGGCCGAGAAGTGGTCGTACCGCCCTCCCTGCCGGTAGGGGTCCTCCTGGTAGTACCGCGCGTCCCACGTCGGGATGTTCGTGACGCCGTGGAAGCTCCGCCAGTTCGAGATCCCCGCGCCCATCACCGCCGCCCTGAACCGGTCGGTGCGGGTGATGATCCACGCCGTCATGAACCCGCCGTAGCTCCAGCCCCCGACCCCCAGCCTCTCGGGGTCGGCTATGCCTCGCTCGACGGCGGCGTCCACGCCCGAGAGCACGTCCTCGAGGTCCCCTCCCCCCATGCCTCCCAGGTTGGCCTCCGAGAACGCCGTCCCCCAGCCGACGCTTCCCCTGAAGTTGGGCATCAGCACGGCGAACCCGTTGGATACGAGCAGTGGCGCCCACGCGTAGCTCGTGATGAACGAGTGCGGCACAAGCCCCGTCGGGCCGCCGTGCACTATCGTGACCATCGGCAAGCGCTCGCCCTCGCGCCGGAGGGCCGGCGCGAGCAGTATGCCCTGGACCGGCGTGCCGTCCGGCGCCCGCCAGCGGAGCGTCTCGGGCTCTCCCCGCACGAACTCAGCGAGCTCGGGCTGCAGCTCGGTCCTCCGCCGCCACTCGACGGCGCCCGAGACCGTGGCGGTCCACACGTCCTGCGGGGCAGCGTGGTCCTCGCGCACGACGGCTATCGTCGAGCCGTCGGTGGTGCGGGACGCCCGGGGCCACCCGCGATCGGCGATCGCTGCCTCCGCGGACCAGAGCCTGTGCGGTGGCGAGCCCGTGCCGAGCGTGAACAGAGCGGCCTCGCCGTCCTCGAGCCCCACGGCCAGCAGCTCGCGCTCGTCGTTCCAGCTCAGCCACGAGAAGCTCCCTAGGTAGCCCGCTGTGAGGCACACTGGCTCCCCGCCTTCGGAGGGCACTACGAAGACGTCCCCGTTCACCACACCGCGGTCGCTCCAGGTACCGCTCACGAACGCGATCCCGGAGCCGTCCGGCGAGGGGGCGGGCAGGGCTACGGTCTTCGGCCCACGGTGGACGCAGAGCACCTCCCCGCCCGAGGCGGGCACCGTCGCGACGTAGGACTCGTACCAGCTCCACTCGTAGGGGTGGCCCGAGCACACGAGGGCGAGCCTCTGGCCGTCCGGGAACCAGGCGAGCTCCCACACCTGCACGTTGCCGGTCGTCACGCAGGCGGGCTCGGAGCCCGAGGCTTCCACCACCCACACCCGCTGGTACTTCGGTTTGCGCTCGAACTCGATCGCGTCGTCCTTGTCCTCCTTGCGCTTCTTTTCCTCCTCCGTCTCGGGATCGGTCATCAGGAAGGCGATCCACCCGCCGTCGGGCGACCACTGCGCGGCGCTCACCGGTCCCTTCGTCTCCACGAGCCGTGACGCCTCTCCGCCGTCGGCGGGGATGGTGTACAGCGCCTGCCTGCCCTCCTCGTCCTGGTCGGAGAGGAAGAGGAGGGTCTCCGAGTCGGGCGACCAGCGGGGGAAAGAATCGGAGCGTGGGCCGGAGGTGAACTGCGCGGTCTCGCCCGCCTCCAGGTCCGTCATCCATACGTGGCTCTTCGGTCCCGCGCCGTCCTCCTTGTGGGTATATCGGACGGTGAATGCGACCCGCCTGCCGTCGGGGGATACCTGCGCGTCGCTCAGGTGCCGCACCTTGAACAGGTCGTCCATCGTCCACTTGCGCTTCGGGACTACGTCGCTCACGAGGGGTTCCTCCAGTCTCGGGTGCTGTGAGCCGATACGCCCCCGATTATAGTGCGATTCGCCGCGCGGCGTCCCGGTGCGTTACCATGTCCTGGCGGGGCGGGAGGCGCTCCGCCTCGAAGACTTCGAAGGAGATCAGCACCGCATGAAGGCATCAGCCCTGATGGGCATGCGGAGGGGCGGATGAACGCCGGGGCCGCGACCCGACCGATGTCCGGCGAGGAGCGCATGCTCGCGGCGTGCAGATGCGAGCCGGTGGATCGGACGCCCGTGTGGTTCATGAGACAGGCCGGGCGCTGCCTCCCACAGTACCGTGAGCTGCGCAAGAGGTACGGTATCCTCGAGATGGCGCGCACGCCCGAGCTGTGCGTCCAGGTCACGATGATGCCCGTGGACCTCCTCGGTGTGGACGCCGCGGTGATGTACGCCGACATCATGCTGCCGCTGCAGGCGATGGGCGTGGACTTCCACATCGAGCCCGAGGTCGGCCCGATCATCCACAACCCGATCGGGACGGAGGCGGACGTGGACCGCCTGCGCGTGCCGGAGGCGGAGGAGGCCACGCCCTACGTGTTCGAGGCGATCAGGCTGCTCCGGAGGGAGCTCGCGGGGCGTGCGGCGCTCGTGGGGTTCTCCGGCTCGCCGTTCACCCTGGCCTGCTACCTGATCGAGGGCAGGCCGTCGCGCGACTACGGGCGCGCGAAGTCGCTCATGTACGGCAGGCCCGATGTGTGGCACGCGCTGATGGAGAAGCTGACCGAGACGATGATCCGCTACCTGCGCGGGCAGGCGGAGGCGGGAGCTCAGGTGCTGCAGCTCTTCGACAGCTGGGTGGGCATCCTCGGCCCGGAGGTGTACGCGGAGCTCGTGCTCCCGTACTCGAAGCGCATCTTCGAGGAGGTCCGCGGGACGGGGGTGCCGGGCATCCACTTCGGTACGGGGGCTGCCGCGCTCCTCGAGCTGATGGCCGAGGCCGGTCCGGACGTCGTGAGCGTGGACTGGCGAGTGCCACTGGACCAGGCTTGGGACAGGATCGGCCACGACAAGGGCGTCCAGGGCAACCTCGACCCCACAGTGCTGCTCGCGCCCTGGGAGGCGGTCGATAGGAGGGCGCGAGACGTGATCCGGAGGGCGGGGGGCAGGCCGGGCCACATCTTCAACCTCGGCCACGGCGTGCTCGCGCCCACGGACCCCGCGCTGCTCAGGGAGCTGGTGCAGCTCGTGCACCACGAGACAGAGAGAGCTGCGGAGGTGACGGCGCGATGACGGGTGGCAGGGACGGGCAGCTCACGGGTGTGCTCCTGATGACGTTCGGCGCGGCCGCGACTCCGGAGGACGTGCCGGCGTACATGAACCACGTGTACCGGGGGAAAGCTCCGCATGAGCTCATCGCCGAGTTCCAGCGCAGGTACAGGCTCGTCGGTGGGTCGCCGCTCACACGTATAACCCGTGAGCAGGCGGAGGCTCTGGAGGACCTGCTGAACGCCGGGGGTGGCGAGCGGTACGTCGTCGAGATCGGTATGCAGCACGCGCCGCCGTTCATCTCCGAGGGGCTCGAGAGGCTCGTGGAGCGCGGGTGCCGCAGGATCGTGGCGATAGTGCTCTCGCCGCAGTACTCCCCGATCATCATGGGCGGGTACAACCGCGCGGTGGAGGAGGCGCAATCGAGCTTGCCCGAGGATGTGGAGGTCACGGTCACGGGCGCTTGGCACGATCTGCCGGAGTTCCTCGACGCGCTCGCGCAGCGGACTCGGGAGGCGCTCAAGAGGTTCCCGCCGGGGGTGCGCGAGCGGGTGCCCGTGATCTTCACGGCGCACAGCCTGCCGAGGTCGGTGGTGGACCGCGAGCCCCACTACATACAGCAGCTCGAGGAGACGGCGAGGGCGGTCGCCGAGCGCGTCGGCCTGCCCCCCGAGCGGTGGCTGTGGGCTTACCAGAGCGCGGGGCACACGCCCCAGGAGTGGCTCAAGCCGGACGTGAAGGACCTCCTGCCCGGGCTGCGGGCGGCGGGACACGAGGACGTGCTCGTCGTGCCGGTACAGTTCCTCGCGGACCACCTCGAGACGCTGTACGACATAGACGTGGACGCTCGCGCCGAGGCCGAGGAGGATGGTCTGAGCTTCCACCGGATCGAGATGTTCAACACGATGCCCGAGTTCATCCGGTGCCTCGCGGCGGTCGTCGGGCGCGAGCGGGCACGGCCGGCCAGGGCGGAAGGAGCGTAGCGGGCGACTACTCGTACGGGTCGAACCGGACGAGGAACAGCCTGTAGATGACCTCCCACAAGACCCAGGCGGGCACGGCGACCCCGACCGCGAGCGCGATCCACTGCCAGGTGGGCAGGCTCGGGCCGGCCCCGCGTACCAGATCCATCGCGGACAGGAAGTACACGACCAGGAGCATCTGCCAGGGCACCCGCACGGGCACCTGTGTGCGCCGGCTCGCGATGAGCGTGAGCACGACGACGAGGAGTGCGAGCGCGACAATCAGGAAGCCGACGAGCCCGCCCTTCTGTGCGACCGCCGTCAGCAGTCCGTAGGCGAACACGAAGCCGACGATGTACAGGATGAACCCGACGCCCAAGGCCGCCCTCTCTGGTACCGCTCTTGCACGAATCAGACGATTATAATCCGACCCGCGGCCCTCGGGCGAGCGGCAGCGATCTTCGCTGGCTACCTTGGACGGTGCTACTCGTTGTCCTCGTTGGCTGGTGGGCGCACCGCTGGTGTTGGTGGTAGCCAGTCGGGGTTCTTCGGGTCTATCTCGAACACGAACTGGCCCACGTACCTGCCCGTGTTCGCGTCCACCAGCACCTCGGACTTCGAGTCGTAGAGCGAGGTGTCACCCCGGTCTGCGTGCGTGTGCCACCTCAGCTTGTCGAACTCGACGGCCCACATCGGGCGGTCCTTCATGGTCCAGGCACTGTGGTCCCATGGCGTGGACACGAGCACGTACCTCACCCTCACCGTGCCCTGTATGTTGTCCCTGCCGACCAGATCGGTGGCCACATCCACCGCGTGCTGAGCACTGGTGGGAGCAGAGCCCGAGGGAGCTCGCCACACCTCAGTGGGATGGAAGGGCTGCATCTGATCGTCAACCGCCCAGGTGGGCGGGGCAGTGCCCGTGTCGGCTCTCGACGGAGAGCTGTGCAGGGAGAGCCCAATTGCGGCAGCGGCCAACAGGCACCCCAGCCCCAGCAGGCCCGGAACCAATCTGCGCTTCATCTTCCACACCTCCAAAGGTCACTCCCTATCGTCCCAGATAGAGAACGCGCTGACGACATCTCCCTGAGAGCACGATAGGTGATAGTGCGAGTAGCCATACAGGCTGTTTTCGCACACCAGCATAACCGCCTCCCAATGCATCAATGTAGGTGCAGCTTGCTGTGGTAGCGGAAGACCTGCTGGGCAGTAGTGCTAGCACCAAGAGCAGGGCAGAAACAAACCAGACACTCCCGGGGATCGTGTGCATGTTCATTAGATGAGCTCCTGACTGAAAACAGACCGAGGGTGCCGTGCCAGGTGCCAGAGATACCAAAGAGGAGTGCCAGTGCCGACATAATACAACTATACAATCCCCCAGGTCAATACCCTTTTTCTATTTGCAACGCGGAAGCCGAGAGAAGCAGATATCGCAGCCGGAACCGGGAAGAGTCCGACCGGTCTCCGGAGGCACCGCTCGTGCTTCGAGTGGGGGTGGTGCAATCGGGTGCGCGGAGCCCATGGCAACTGCAGGAGGGTGCAACACTTGGACCGCGAGCTGGAGGAGATCAGGCGCGCGACGGCGCACAGGCCGTATCCGCTGCCGCCGCTGCCCTGGATAATGACGCAGACCTGGAACGACCTGCTCTTCGCCCACTGGCCGGTGCTGCCCTCCTCTCTGCGCCCGCTCGTGCCGTCCGCGCTCGAGCTCGACACCATCGAGGGCCGCGCCTGGGTAGGCATAGTCCCGTTCGGGATCACCGACGCGGTGCTGCGCGGGCTCGCGCTTCCACGCGCCCTCTCGGCCTTCCCTGAGCTGAACGTTCGCACGTACGTGGTCTTGGGCGGCCGCCCCGGCGTGTACTTCTTCAGTCTGGACGCGGGAAGCCCGCCCGCCGTGGCTGGCGCGAGGCTCGGGTACCGTCTGCCGTACTACCGGGCGCGGATGGAGGTCGAGGAGCGCGATAGATGGGTCCTCTACAGGTCGCTGCGTACGCACTCGGGGGCGCAGCGAGCGCGGCTCTCGGCCGCCTACAGACCGACGGGCGAGGTGTTCCAGCCGGACCCCGGCACGCTCGATCACTGGCTGACCGAGCGCTACTGCCTGTACACGACCGACCGCGCCGGAAGGGTGTACCGCGCGGACATCCACCACCTGCCGTGGCCGCTGCAGCGGGCTGAGGCCGAGATACGTGCGAACACTATGGCCGAGGCGAGCGGGATCGAGCTTCCCTCGACGCGGCCGCTGCTGCACTTCGCGAAGCGCCATCGCGTGCTCGTCTGGCCCCTGCTCCGCGTCACTCACAGCCCGTAGTCCGCTCGGATGGCTTGTCGTGCACCTTCCGGAAGCTGCGTGTTCACGCTGACCCCGGGAGGTGCGGGCACCGTGTCGAGCCTTTGGGCGAGTATCAGGAACAGCCTTGAAGGTCTGTAAGCCAGATGTCCGAGAGGACATACGAGCGAATGAAAATCTATGGCAGCATGACGCCGGAGGTAGGTGCGACGAGGTCACCACTAATTTGGTACTAAATAGCCCTGACTGTAAACTGACCCGGGTGCGTCCGGGATAACGAGATTGTCGCCGTTTCTGTCGAAAGATGGCAACGAAGCTGCCACTTGGCCACACCAGCATGATGCCCTGAGCCCGGTCGGCATCGAGAGGAGAGTTTGAATGCCTAGTCTGGACCCTCTTTCCTGGGATAAGTACCGAGTCGAGACATTGGTGAGTGACGTAGGGTTTGGCCCCAAGCGGATGGCGAGGAGCAACAAGGCCGTTGTAGCCGCGCACCATCCCCTTTCCGCGTATGCGGGATTGCAGGCGCTGTCGCTGGGAGGGACGGTGGCCGATGCTCTGGTTACGATGGTCGCACTCGATACGGTCGTGCTGCCAGGCACCAGCACTCTCGCTGGGACGATGTCGGTCATATTACACGAAGCCGCAACTGATCGAACGCACGCGTTGAATGCGGGTTTGAACAGCATATTGGACGATGATGCACCATACGATCACCTGAGGGATCATCAGAGTGGCCAAGCCGTGCTGGTGCCTGGCACGATCGCTGGCCTCCGGGCCATGTGGAGCAGGTTCGGACAACTGCTCTGGCGCGACCTGTGGCTACCAGCCATACACTTCGCCCGAGAAGGCTTCCCTATGTACGGGTTCTATCACTCCAGCATGCTTCGGCGTCTGGATGTGCTGCTGCGTCATCCGGAGGGCCGCTCGATCTTCGTCCCTAGTGGAGAGCTACCGGCCATTGGCGAGACCTTCCGCCAGCCTGGACTGGCCGTCACCCTCGAACGTTTGGCGGAGAGTGGGGAGGATTATGCCTATCGAGGGGAGTGGGCAGACAAGCTGGTGAGCGCGGTCCGGAGGATAGGTGGGAGGATGAGCATCAAGGACCTCCAAAGGTATCGAGTGAGGTGGGACGAACCCACGACCGGCACGTACCTTGGCTACGAGATCCGTACCACTTGCCCACCACACTATGGAGGGACGGTTTTCCTGCTCGCGATGAACATCGCGGAGGCTCTCGATCTACACGAACGTCCCCCGAGATCACAGTCGGCGCGCACCATGTTCGATGAGATACAGATCTACAAAGCCGCCGTGGGTTCTGAGGACTTGTATCTCGATCTGACCCGCGCGGATCCGATGCAGGTCAGACGGCTCCGTTACCTGCTGTCCAAACCTCACGCGCACGATGTAGCAGAGGGTATCCGCTCTGGAGGTGCACCGTCCTCGCGTAGAGATGTTGGGGGACACTCCCATCACGTCGTGGCGATTGACGCATCCGGCAACGTCCTCAGTGCCACGCATACTATCGAGTCGGACTCGTGGGAAGATACCGGATTGTTCGTGGACGGCATCCCGCTCAACAGCGCCGCCTATCAGCTGAATAACTACAGGCCCGAGCCGGGAGGACGAATCGCGGAACCTTTGTGCGACTATATCGCGCTGAGTGAGGGAAAGCCGGTACTTGCAGCGGGGGCCATCAGTGCGGGTCTGTTCCCTGCGGTCATACAGAATACCCTCAACGTCCTCGCACACGGCATGGGTCTCGACATCTCGGTAAACGCGCCGAGATGGGGCTGCTACGATTTCGACCTCGACACCTTACGCGAAACCGAGGCGATCCAAGTTGAAGACTTCGATGAAGGTCTGCTCGATGAGGTCGAGGCGTTGGGGCAACCGCTAGCTCGGGGCAAAGCGGCGGATACGGGCTTCTGGATGGCGGCGGGGCTGGATGCTTCGACCAACGAGAGGCTCGCCGTGACTGACCCCAGACTCACTGGCTTAGCCCTTGAGATCTAAACACCCGGCATACCTGTGGCATCCAGGACGTCGTCTAACCGATGGTCAGACATCTACAAGAACGCCTGCGTGACGCGGTAAGCACAAGGCGATAGTAGCGGTTGCTCACCACATACCCGTCATTGCCTACTACCTGCTCAGGAACAATCAGTCCTACACGGACCTCGCCGCTGATTACTCCGACACCCTAGACAAGGAACGGATCGAACGTCATCATGTCAATCGGCTACGGGCTCTAGGTTACGAGTTAGAGCTCAAGCCGACTGCGGCGTAGGGGAGATTTTCGTAGGAAGCTAGCTTGGAGGGTGGCGTGCTGCATGTCGAAGTGACCAAGGCACTCGTCGAGGACAGCTCGGTGCTCAGGCACCTGTTGGAGCTGTACATGTACGACTTCAGCGAGTTTGCAGGCTGGGACGTGAACGACCATGGTCTCTTTGGGTACAAATACCTCGACCACTACTGGACCGAGCCGGATCGCATCCCTTTCCTGATACGTGTGGGTGGGAAGCTCGCAGGCTTCGTCTTGGTGCGAATTCATGAGCGCGACGACGGAGGTTCCGAGGCGAGCATCGCCGAGTTCTTCGTGATGCGGAAGTATCGGAGGCGGGGCATCGGCAGAACCGTTGCCTGGCGTGTGTTCGACATGTTCCCCGGTCGGTGGGAGGTGTCCCAGCTGAAGGAAAATGCCTCCGGTCGGGCCTTCTGGAGGGATGTGATCGCAGGCTATACCGGCGGCTCGTTCACCGAGACGACCAGCGAGGATTCCAGGAGGACGATCCAGAGGTTCGGCGCGCCAGGCCGAGCACCTTCCCCTTCGCTACCTGTCGAAAGTCCATGACAGCCTGAGCGCCCATCCCCCTTGTCATTCTTCGCCTTCGGCATCAGAATGACGGACTCATCACCCGGATTCGGTATCACCTGTACGAACGGACAGAGACACGAGCGACCATCCGTACGGTGCGCTGGGCAGCCACCTCCCGTAAGCTGTACTCAGTGGACGACCCCGGACGGTGAGGGGAGGAGAGAACCATGCTGTACTACACTTTCGAGGACTACGGCAGGGAGCGTCACGAGCGTCTCCTGCGGGAGGCCGAGGAGCGGCGGATGGTGAGGCTCGCCACCTGCGGTGTCCCAGGCCTCGGTCAGAGGGCGCTGTACGCGGCGTCCGGATGGCTGATCGCGCTAGGGCTGCTGCTCGAGTCCGCGTCCAAGCCCGAGCCATGCGCCAACCGGGCAGTTTGAGCCGTGGCCCGGGCATCCGAACCACGCATTCGCTTTAATGGCTGATGCGTCCTTCGTAGCCGGGAGGTAGCTTGTTGTCCTTCGCGTTCGGGCCGGAGAGCATACGGGTCCGCGACCTGCGCAAGGTGTATCGCGTGCACGAGCGCGAGGCCGGGCTGCTCGCCTCCGTGCGCAGCCTCGTGCGCAGGAGGTGGCGCGAGATACCCGCCGTGGACGGCATCACCTTCTCGGTCGCGCCAGGGGAGGTCGTGGGCTTCCTGGGGCCGAACGGGGCCGGCAAGACCACCACGCTCAAGATGCTCTCAGGGCTGCTGTACCCATCGAGCGGAGAGCTGGAGGTGCTCGGGTTCGTGCCATGGAGGCGCGAGCGCGAGTTCCTCCGGCAGATCGCGCTCGTGATGGGGCAGCGCAACCAGCTCGCCTGGGACATCCCCGCGATTGATTCGTTCGAGCTGAACCGCGTCATCTACCGGATCTCGAGGGCCGATTTCCGGAGGATGCTGGACGAGCTCGCCGAGCTCCTGGAGCTCTGGCCCCTGCTGCACAAGCCGATCCGCAACCTCTCGCTCGGCGAGCGCATGAAGTGCGAGATCGCCGCGGCTCTCCTGCACCAGCCGAAGGTGCTGTTCCTCGACGAGCCGACGATCGGCCTGGACGTGACGGCCCAGCGCCGCATCAGGTCCTTCGTGGCCGAGTACAATCGCAGGTACGGCGCGACGGTGCTCCTGACGAGCCACTACATGGCCGACGTCGAGGCCCTGTGCAGGCGCGTGATCGTGATCCACCACGGCAGGCTGCTGTACGACGGCGACCTCGCCGGCCTCGTGCGCAGCTTCTCCCCTCACAAGCTGATCGAGGTGGAGATGGAGCAGGGCTCTCCGGACCTGGCGGGCTACGGCGAGGTGGTCTCGGCGGACGAGGGCAGGGTCACGCTGAGGGTGCCGAAGCACGCGACCGCCGAGGTGACCGCGAGGCTGCTCGACGAGGTGCCGGTCACGGACCTCACGGTGGAGGACCCGCCGATAGAGGAGGTGATCGAGCACGTGTTCTCGCAGGAGGCGCGATGAGGCACCTCTTCGAGATCTACCGAGCTCAGCTCAAGGTCACGACGGCCACGCAGCTGCAGTACCGCGTGGCGCTCGTAATCTGGATGATCGGCATCGTGCTCGAGCCGGTGATCTACCTGGTCGTGTGGGCGACGGTCGCGAGGTCGAAGGGGGGCGACGTCGGCGGCTACAACGCGCGCTCCTTCGCGGCGTACTTCCTCGTGCTGATGCTCGTGAACCACCTGACCCAGACCTGGGTGTTCTTCGAGTTCGAGATGCGCATTCGGCAGGGCACGCTCTCGCCTCTGCTGTTGAAACCCGTGCACCCTGTCCACGCCGATGTGGCTCAGAACGTGACGTTCAAGCTGCTGATGCTGGTCGTGCTCGTGCCGGTGATGGTCGTGCTCGCGCTCGTGTTCAGGCCCGTGATCCATCCGCAGTGGTGGGGCCTCGCGCTCTTCGCGCCCACCGTCCTGCTCGCGGGGGTGCTGCGGTTCCTCGTCGAGTGGACGCTTGGCCTCGCCGGGTTCTGGTCCACGAGGGTGAGCGCGCTGAACCAGATCTACTACGTGGCGCTGCTCTTCTTCTCGGGGCAGGTGGCTCCGCTCTCGCTCTTTCCCCACTTCTTCCAGGTCATCGCCTCGGTGCTGCCGTTCAGGTGGACGGTCTCGTACCCGGTGGAGCTGTTGCTGGGCAGGCTGAGCGGCCGCGACGCGCTGCTCGGCCTAGCGGCACAGGCTGGATGGATACTCCTCTCTCTCGTGCTGCTCAGGGTGATCTGGAGGGCCGGGCTGCGCAAGTACTCGGCGGTGGGGGCGTAAGCGATGCTGCTCAAGCTGCTGTGGTCCTACTTCCGTATCGGGGTGATGAACGAGCTCGCGTACCGGGCGAACTTCCTCGTGCAGATGTTCCAGTCGCTGTTCAGCCTCGGCACCTCGCTCGCGGGGCTCGCGGTCGTGTTCTCCCAGACGAGCAACCTGGCGGGGTGGAGGCCGGCCGAGCTCGTGGCGGTGCTGGGCGTTTACACCCTTATGGGCGGGGTCATCAACCTCGTGATCCAGCCGAGCATGCAGCGCCTCATGGAGGACGTGCGTCTCGGCACGCTCGACTTCTCGCTGACCAAGCCGGTGGACTCGCAGGTGCTCGAGAGTGTGCAGCAGGTGCAGATATGGAGGCTGGCGGACGTGGCGATGGGGATAGTGCTGCTCGTGCTCGCGCTGGGGAACCTGGGGACACAGGTCGGCCCGGGCGAGGCGCTCGTGTTCGGGCTGATGCTCCTGTGCGGCGCCGCGATCGTGTACAGCTTCTGGCTGATGCTCGCCACCTGCAGCTTCTGGTTCGTGAAGGTGGACAACATCCTCGTGATCTTCCAGACGATGTACGAGGCCGGGCGCTGGCCGGTGACGATCTACCCCGGCTGGCTGCGGTTCACACTCACGTTCCTCGTGCCGGTGGCGTTCGCGATCACGGTGCCCGCGGAGGCCGTCTCCGGAAGGCTCGGGTGGGGCACTCTCGTGGGAGCGGTGGCGCTCGCCGCGGCTCTCGTCGCCTTCTCGCGCTGGTTCTGGCTCACCGGGGTCCGCCACTACTCCGGCGCGTCGGCCTGAGCGCGGAGGCAGCGGGGCAGGATGCGACGCCCCGCTGCCTCACCACAAGCAGTACCCGGCCCTATCCCTCCTCGTCCTCGTAGAGCTTCTCGCCGCGGTGCAACCGGTTGGCGATGGTGTAGGTCTGCAGTTGTGCCCGTGGAGTCGCGGCGTGGGCCGCCAGGTATCTCGCGGCCGCGACGAGCACGTGGGTCGCCTCGGGCGTGCCCTCGAGCAGCGAGTGCTGCCTGAACGCCGCCTCGACCGTCTGGATAGTGTGGAAGTTTCTGTCCTCCCTGAGCAGCGCCGAGCCCAGGGTGGCCTTGAGCTTCTCGGGACCGCCGCCCGCTCCCAGGTAGTCCGCGACCAGCTGTCCGGCCTCGTTCACCTGCTGTCTCTGGTCGAACAGCTTGAGCAGCTCCGGCAGCAGCTCGTCGGGCCTGCCGTTCGTCCGCCGCTTAGGGAGCGGCGTGGCGGGCACGTTCAGGAAGCGGTCCAGGTACACGCTCATCGCGGCGTCGAGCACGCCGCGCAGCAGCTCGACGGACGGCGCCCGCTTCATCCCCTGGTGCACGGCGTTCGCGAAGCTGAAGGTGTGGAGCACCGTATCCCAGTCCCCGAACTCGTTCGAGATGTGGAAGTGTGCCATGCGTCGCGCCGCGGCGTAGGCGACGGCCCCCGCGACCTCCTCCCCGGTCGCGCCGCTCGCGAGCGCATCGAGGATCCACTCTATGCTCGCCTCTGGGTCGTCGCCCAGCAGCACCTCGGCGGCCTCGATCCGGCCCAGCCCGGTGGAGCGCGTGCCCCGGACGTTCACCGCGACCTCAGGCAGGCGCCGGAACGCCCGCTCGAGCAGCTCCACGAGGTCCACCGGATTGCGCCAGGAGTTCGACTCCTCCATCCGCGTGGCGTTGGCGTAGCCCCTCGCCAGGCTCGTGAGCACGAGCTCGGCGTGCTCCCAGCCGGCGATCTCGAGCGCCTCGAACGCCTTGTTCGTGAAGTCCATCGGGTGGCCGGTGCTGATGTACCTGTGGTCGGTGACCGCGGCGAACATCATGTCCGCCACCTCCGCGGAGCTCGCGCCCGAGCGCACGGCGGTGGCTATGCACCGCTCGGCGCCGTCCGAGTCCCGCACCTCGACGAACCTCCTGAACCAGCGCTTGAGCGTCGCGATGTCGGCCCTGTTGTCCGGCAGGGGGTCTATCGGGAATCGCGGCGGCTCGCCCGAGCTCTCCTGCGCGACCGCCGCGAGGCCGTGATACAGAGCGAGGGGGCGGTCCTCCGGATACAGCTCCGGCACGAGGTTCATCAGCGCGGTGTGCATCGTCAGGCCCTGCCCCCATCCCGCCTGCCGGTACCGGGCGCCGAACCGCAGCCCGAGCTCGAACGGCTCGCGCGGGTCTCCCCGCCCGTCCATCAGTGCGATCACGGACTTGGCGACGACCAGGTTGATCTGCTGCTCCAGCCCGTCCTCCAGGCGGCGGCGGTAGTGCTCGCGCATGTCGGGCTCCTGGCTCACGTCCACGAGCACCTGCCCGTCGCGGACCTCCACCGGGTAGGTGCGCACGTCGTCCGCGAACTGGTCGAACGTGCCGCCCGTGCACAGGTCGAAGCGCGCGTGGTGCCAGTGACAGGTGAGGATACCGTCGTTCACAGTGCCGCGGTGCAGCGGGAAGCCCATGTGCGGGCACCGGTTGTCCACCGCGTAGACTTTGCCGCCGTCGTAGATCAGCACGATCGGCCTGTCCGCGGCCTGGAGCACGAGCCTGCCCCTGCGCTTCAGCTGCTCGAGGTCGGCCACCAGCCTTCCCTCCGAGGTCTCCACTGCCATCGTATTGCCCTCCAGTTGCTCGGAATCGCCTCTCTAAGCGGTATTAGAGCACAGACCCCGGCGCCCGGCAATGTACTTTGGTACAGGTAGCGGCGCGTGCGCCGGGGCACCGCTTGTGATATCATCCAGGCGCGACGGCCTTCGTACCGCCGTCAGCACCTTTGGGAGAAGCACATGTCCGACACCATGACCGCGGTGATCAAGCGGGAGCCCGGCCCCGGCTTCGAGCTCGGCACCGTCCCCGTCCCGGCCATAGGGCCCACGGACGTCCTCCTCAGGGTGATGGCCACCTCGATCTGCGGCACCGATCTGCACATCTATGAGTGGAACGAGTGGGCAGCGCACCGCATCAGGCCGCCGCTGATCCCGGGTCACGAGTTCTGTGGAGAGGTCGTCCGGGTGGGGGAGCAGGTGAGGTCACTGAGGGTGGGCGACTACGTCTCGGCGGAGAGCCACGTGTCGTGCGGGCACTGCTACCAGTGCAGGGTAGGGCAGAGGCACATCTGTGGGAACCTGAAGATCATCGGGCTGGACCTCGACGGCGCGTTCGCGGAGTACGTGCGCCTGCCCGAGTCGGTCGCCTGGAAGACCTCGCCGAGCCTGCCTCCCGAGGTCGCGTGCGTGCAGGAGCCGTTCGGCAACGCCGTGCAGACCGCGCTCTCGGCCGAGCTCACCGCAGCGAACGTGCTCGTCACCGGCTGCGGGCCGATCGGCGTGTTCGCGGTGGCGATAGCGCGGGCGGCGGGCGCGAGGACGATCATCGCCACCGACCCGAACGAGTACCGCCTCGAGATGGCCCGGAGAATGGGCGCGACGCACACCCTCAACCCCGCACGGGAGGACGTCGTGGCGAGGGTTAGCGAGCTCACCGGCTGCGTGGGGGCGGACGTGGTACTCGAGATGAGCGGCAGCCCCAGGGCGATCCTCCAGGCGTTCGAGGCGCTGAGACCCGGAGGACAGGTGAGCATGCTGGGCCTGCCGGACGGTCCCATCGAGTTCGACTTCAACGAGGCGGTGATCTTCCGCGCGGCCGTAGTAAAGGGCATCACCGGCAGGAAGGTCTGGGAGACCTGGTACGAGACGGCGGGCTTCCTCGAGGGCGGGGTGATAGACGTGCGCCCCGTCATCACCGAGAAGCTGCCGCTGTCGGAGTTCCGCCGCGCGATGGAGCTGCTCGAGAGCGGCCACGGCGGCAAGATCGTGCTCATCCCCGGGCGATAGGGGCTTATCGGTCGGCCGCGAAGAGCCCGCTGCGGACGAGGCGGCGCAGGAGGGCCTGGGCCTCGCGCTCGGCATCGCCGTCGGGCAGCGTCAGCAGCACCCGAGCGGCGTCCAGCCTCTCGGGCGAGTATCCACGGGCTATGGGCGAACCCAGCAGCTCATCGGCCCCCGCCTCGGTCTCGCAGCGCACGACGAGCGCCCGGCTCACCGAGAGCCTGTGCGGCTCCCTGCCCCACTCGTGGACCTGCCTGACGAGCCCCCGGGGCAGGCCGTTCTCCGCGTGGGTCTGCAGGCACTGTATGATGCTCGACGGCCCGATCCCGGCCCGCCTCGCGCGCGCCACGCTCCTCCGGTCAATCAGGTACAGCGGTCGCCCGTTCGCCCTCGCCGGGCGCGCGAAACCGGCGAGGGACCAGATCAGCTCGCTCGTGGCTGCCTGTACCCTCACCCTTCCCTCGGCATCCAGCGCCAGCCTCGGCCCCGAGGATGGAACCGGCGGACGACCGACGCGCCCCACGAGCCAGGCTCCGTCCGCTGTGAGGGAGAACAGGGGCTCCGACTCCTGCGTGGTCTCGACGATGTGCAGCCAGGTGAGCGGCCCCGCGAGCACGCGCGCTATCCAAGCGCCCTCGGCGTCGGGCCAGTCTCCGAGAGCCTCTCGCGCGCCCGTCATCCCGAGCTCTCGGACGAGCCGGTTCTGCGGCCTGAGGATGTGCGGTCGCGACGACCTGATCCGCTCGGCGAGGTCGCGCGCCGAGTACCACCTGCACGGCTCGCAGTCAGCCAGGCGCTCGAGGATCACCCGGCGGGCCGAGCTCATCGTTTCGAGGTCCGGGCGGAAGCCCGCAGCGCCCCTCATCGGCTCGTGCTCGCCCTCCGCGCCCCGCTCGACCCACCACTCGGCGATGCGCCGGGACTGCGCGTGCAGCTCGGCGCGCACCCATCGCTCGGCTCGGGAGGTTGTCCTGAAGGAGCCCTCACCGACCGCGACGAGCGAGAGGTCGCGGGCCAGCGCGAAGCAGAGCCGGATCGCCCCGGCGGGGTCGTCGAGCCTGCGCGTGAGCGACGAGCCGAAGCTCGATACGAACCCCTCGGGAAGCTCGCCTCGCGAGTTGGGAGGCACGTCGTGCAGCTCGAGGGTGCGCAGCAGGTTCAGGAGATCCCACGCGGCCGCCCACGGCGGCGCCGCCACGTGGCGGCGCG
>CADDYR010000038.1 GCA_902810765.1 Chloroflexota bacterium | reverse complement strand
CGTTCGGTCTTCGATCCCCGATGTCCTCCACGAACACCGCCGTGCGCCCCTCCGGGTGCTCGAGCTCGGCTCCCCGTCGCTGCCAACCGAGGCGGCCGAGTAGCTCCATCAGCTCGTCGTAGCATCCGTGCACGTCTCCCACGATGTCGTACGGTGGCTCTGCCGAGGACTCGACTCCGGGCGGGTGGAGCCGGACCGAGGCGGTATCCACGTCGGCGGACTCGAGGAAGAAGATAGCGTCCCACGGCTCGTGCAGGACCCGATCGCGAGCGACCTCGAACGCCTCCTGATGGGCGACCAGCACCTGGTCCTCGACCACCCGCTCCCTCCTGAGGTTGAGCTCTCGCCTGCGCCCGAGCGGCACGTCGAAGACGATCAGGATGGCGGGGTAGTAGTGGCGCCTGGCGAGGGATAGGAGCTCGCCCCGCACGGAGGGCTGCAGCGCGGTCGAGTCGGCGACGACGACCTTGTCGAGCTCCATCCGCTTCTCGATGAGGAAGTAGAACAGCTCGAAGGCCTGCTTGCTGTACGCCTGTATCTCCTCGCTGTCTCCAACCAGCGCGCGGCAGCGGTCGGAGGACACGGCCTCGGTCGCGCGGAAGCTGCGGGCAGCGAAGGAGGACTTCCCCGAGGCGGCCCCGCCCATGAGCACGATCAGGGCAGGCACGGTGATCTCGATATCGGAGGCGTGCGGTCGTGACTGGAACGAGTCCCTGACGATCGCTCTCAACGCGTGACCCTTCGAAAGGACGAGGCTCGCCGTGCATTCTAGCACGCACCCGAGGCCGCGGTGGCGTAGCGGTTGCTGAGAGGTGTTAGTATACTGTCAGAGACCGTCTCTTCCGAGCAGTGAGCTATCAACGGCGGCGAGCGGAGCCCGCCAGGGGGCGGGAGTGGAGGAGTATCCCGATGGGTCAGCAGACGATGCCCGCGCTGGAGCCTTCCGTCAGCACGCTACTCGAGGACCACCAGCTCATACTTGCCTCCAACCGGGGGCCGTTTCAGTTCCACGAGACCGAGGACGGCTACCAGACGAAGCGCGGCGCGGGCGGGGTGGTCACGGCGGTCCGGTCCATCAGCCAGTACGTGAGTCCCATCTGGGTGGCCGCGGCGATGACGCCGGGAGACCGCAGGATCGCCGAGGAGACGGGCGAGGAATCCATCGAGGTAGAGGACGCCAGCTCCACGTTCCACCTGCGGTTCGCGAGCCTCGACCCCGAGGTGTACCGCAAGTACTACAACGTGATATCGAACCCCCTGCTCTGGTTCGTGCTGCACTACATGTGGGACACCCCGCGCGAGCCGAGGATCGGCGCGAGCGAGTGGGACGCCTGGCACAACGGCTACGTCCCGGCGAACCGTCAGTTCGCGGAGGTGATCGCGCAGGAGATCCGCAAGTCTCCGAAGTCGCCGGTGGTGCTGCTCCAGGACTACCACCTGTGCCTCGTCGCGAAGTACCTCCGGGAGGAGTTCGGGGACGTCCCGATCCAGTTCTTCCTGCACACGCCCTTTCCGGGCTCGGACTACCTGAGGATACTGCCCGAGCAGATGAGGCGCGAGATCGTGATCTCGCTGCTGTCGTGCGACATCGTGGGCTTCCAGACGAACCGCTCCGCGATCAACTTCCTGCGCTCGGCGGCGTCCTTCGTGGAGGGCGTGAGGGTGGACTACGACACGGGGGTGGTCGAGTACGACGGGAGGCTCACGGCCGCGCGGATCTACCCGATCAGCATTGACCCGGCCCACGTCAGGCGGCTGGCGTACAGTGAGCAGGCCGAGCGGGAGCTGCGCTTCCTGCAGCCGTTCTTCGGCGAGAGGAACATCCTCCGCGTGGACCGCATCGAGCCGAGCAAGAACATCCTGCGCGGGTTCGAGGCGTACGGGCTCATGCTGCGCAAGCACCGGGAGCTGATCGGGAAGGTGAAGTTCATCGCCTTCCTCGTGCCGTCCCGGAGCTCGATACCCGAGTACGAGCGCTACCAGGAGGAGGTGCTGGCGGCGGTCGGCAAGGTGAACCTGCAGCACGGGACGGACTACTGGCGCCCCGTCGAGGCTTTCATCGGTGACAACTACGTCCGGGCGCTGGCGGCGATGAGGAAGTACGACGTGCTGCTCGTCAACCCGGTCATAGACGGCATGAACCTCGTGGCGAAGGAGGGCGTCGTGGTGAACGAGAGAGCCGGCACCCTCGTGCTCTCGGACGGGGCGGGAGCGTTCGAGCAGTTTGCTCCGATGCCGCTGTGGGTGAGCGCCGCGGACGTGCAGGGAACGGCCGAGGCGCTGTATCAGGGGCTCACGATGAGCGAGGAGCGGCGGGTCGCGATGCAGGATCGCCTGCGGAGCTGCGTCGAGTCCGAGGACGTGGCGTACTGGCTGAACAGCCAGCTGCGCGACATCGAGCTGTTGATCGAGGAACGGCGCCGTGGGGGATGAGCGCCCAGGGTGGCGGCGCGTCCTCGAGGCCCTGAACACACGCCCATCCGGGCTGCTCTCCGACGTCGACGGCACGCTCAGCGCCATAGCCCCCACGCCCGAGCAGGCGTACGTCTCGGATGAGATGAAATCGGTCCTTCGAGCCCTGGCCCAGAGGGCGGAGGTCGTTGCAGTCATCACCGGCAGGGCCCCGGAGCAGGCGCTCGAGATGGTGGGGATCGGCGACCTGGTGTACGTCGGCAACCACGGCCTGGAGGAGCTCTCGGGCGGAAGGCTCAGTCCTGCGCCGGGGGTGGAGGAGTACGCGGGGAGGATCGGCGAGGTGCTCCGACGGGCCTCCGAGCGCATCGCCCGGGACGGCGTGATCTTCGAGGACAAGCGCGTCACGGGCTCGGTGCACTACAGGCTGGCACGTGATCCCGAGCGCGCCCGGCAGGAGCTGCTGGAGGTGCTGCGGCCGCTCGCCGAATCGTCCGGCCTCGAGCTGCGCGAGGGACGGATGATCATCGAGATACGACCGCCGATCGACGTGACGAAGGGCACGGCATGCCGCAGCCTGATCGAGAGGCACGGCCTCGAGGGGTGCGTCTTCCTCGGCGACGACCGGACGGACGCCGACGCGTTCGAGGTGCTGAGGGAGCTCCGTGAGCGCAAGGGCTTGAGGAGCGTCGGCGTGGGCGTGCTGAGTCCGGAGACCCCTGCGGTCGTGCGCGAGAGGGCCGACCTGACGGTCGAAGGGGTGGAGGGGGTGCTCGACCTGCTGCGCTGGCTGGCCAAGCGTATGGAGGCGAATGGAGGCGAGCGCGGGTGACCCTCCTGCTGCGCGAGGCGGACGTGCACGCCCTGCTCTCGATGGAAGATGCCCTCGATCTGATGGAGGAGCTCTTCTCGGCCGAGAGGCGCTCGAGGGCGGTCAACCAGCCCAGGAGGCGCGTCGGCACGGGTCAGGGGACGCTAAACGTGATGTTCGCGGCCCTGCCCTCGAGGGGGGTGTGCGGGCTGAAGGCGTACCCGGTGTCGCGCGGGGGCGTGAACTTCACGGTGCTGCTGTACGACTCCTCGAGCTCGGAGCTGCTCGCCATCGTCGAGGCGGGCAGGCTCGGGCAACTCCGCACGGGTGCTGCCACCGGCGTGGCGACGAGGCATCTGAGCCGGGGATCTGCAAGCTCGCTCGGCCTCTTCGGGGCGGGCGCACAGGCCGAGACCCAGCTCGAGGTGATCGCGGCGGTAAGGACGCTCGATCGCGTGCTCGTGTGGAGCCGGAGCCGGGACAGCGCTGCCGCCTTCTGCGAGCGCGTGGGTGACAGGGCGGGGCTCGATGTGCGGCCCGCGACCTCGCCCGACGAGCTCCTGGAGTGCGACATCGTGACGACCGCGACGACCGCCACGAGCCCTGTGTTCGATGGCCGGAGGCTGACCGGCGGCGCTCACGTGAACGCAGTGGGCTCGAACTTCGCGAGCAAGGCGGAGATAGACATCGAGACGGTGCGCCGGGCCTCCCTGGTCGTGGTGGACTCGCTCGAGTCGGCGAAGATAGAGGGGGGAGATCTGATCCCCGCGGTCGACCGGGGCGTGCTCTCCTGGGAGCACGTGGTCGAGCTCGGCGAGGTCGTGTCGGGCGAGGCGAGGGGCAGGGAGAGCCCCGAGAGCATAACGATCTTCAAGTCCCATGGCGTCGCTGCGGAGGACGTGATCATGGCGCACGAGGCTTACCTGCGTGCGCGGGACGCGGGGGCTGGGCAGGAGATCGAGATGTTCGCGACCGATTGGCGCGAGCCGGGAGCTCCGCAGCGCTAGCGTGCTGCCCGACGACCCGACCCTCCAGGCACCGGGAACCCGGTGGCCTGTGCGCTACCGGCACTCTTCGTAGGCGATGATCGCCTCCAAAGCGTCGGTTATGGCCTGCTGAATCGCCTTGAGCAACGGTGTCAGAGCCGGGTGGATGCCGCCGTGGTGTGCCATGCTGGCCTCGTGCTGCCGGCATTCGTCGTCTTGCGGTTGATGCGCAGGTCCTCGGATGAGAGTGCGGGCGCGGGGTTGTGCACTGCGCCGCATGCTACCCGCTCGGCGGAGCAATTCGTATGCAAAGATACACGGGGTCGGGGCGCGTGAGCGCCGGGAGTCCTCGCGGCCCTTTGAGCAGCGCGCGATAGAGCGGGCCATGGCCGCCTGTATTCGAGGGGCTTGGGTCCGCCGGGATCGGGCGCAGGGCGCTATTTCGCATACAAGACTTGAGCTTGACCGCGTTCTGATGTACAATCCGGGAAGAGTCGCATACAGTGTTGGCTGGCCGCGGCGCTCACACCGCGGGTCTCTCGGAGGTGGGGAGATGGGTGTTGAGAAGGATGGTTCGGGTATCGGCGCGATGAGCCGGCGCCAGTTCCTGGGGCGTGTGATGCTGACGGGTGCGGCCCTCGGCGCGTTCGGCCCTCTCGTCGCCGCGTGTGGTGCTGCCGGGGGTAAACCCTCATCCCACACTGCAGGTACACACGAGGGGAGGAAGGCTACCCAGGTACCGCAGCGCGCGTCGAGCGGAAATGCTGTGACTCTACGCGTCCTATGGAACGACTGGGGCGCGCTGTACAACAAGTACATGACCAAGATAGGTGATGACTTCACGAGAGCCAACCCGACCATAAAGATACAGTGGGACTTCTCGGGTGAGTTCGAGACTCAGCTGCTGACGAACGTGGCCGGTGGTAGACCGCCGGACGTTGCGTTCACGAACTACACCACTCAGACGGCGCTCGCGCAGAAGGGCACGCTCATCCCTCTCGACGACTACTTCAAGGCAGCGGATATCAAGCCCGACGACTTCAACGCCATGTTCAAGTACTCCCTTTGGAAGGGCAAGTCTTACGCAATCCCAGGAGGGGCGGACTACTACGTCCTCTGCTGGAGCAAGCCGGTGTTCGAGGCGGTCGGGCTCGATCCGAACAAGCCTCCAAAGACGGCCGACGAGCTGATCGAGGACTCCAAGAGGATGCTCAAGAAGGACTCGAAGGGCAATATCGAGCGCATCGGCTACAACCCAGTCTACTCGGACCAGTTCATCCGGTGGCTCCACGTGTTCGGAGGTCGCCTGTATGACCCCGACACTAATAAGATCACCGCCGACGATCCACACAACGTAGAGATGATGCAGTGGCTGTATGACTACGTAAAGCTGGTGGGCGCGAACAAGCTGAGCACGTTCCAGTCCCTTCCCGGAGGTGGGGAGGAACCCGATACCGGCGGCAACGTGTTCGCCACGAAGCGGTTGGGCTTCTTCATCACTGGTTTCTGGGTATATCAGGAGCTCGATCAGTACGCCCCGCACATCCCATACGGCCTTACGACGTTTCCGACGCTCCACGGCACACCACAGGAGAGAAAGAACTGGACCCTCACAGGCTGGCTGGTTGCTATCCCAAGTGGAGTCAAGCACCAGGACGAGTCCTGGAAATTCCTCAAGTTCGCCTTCGTGGACAAAGACGCCGAGATGGGCTACGAGACCCTCAACGGTCCATGCTACCGGCCCACCTTCGATGCCTTCGAGAATGGACTGCGAAAGCAGGCAGGACCCCACGACCGAATCATACCGTATCTGGACGTGTTCACTGAGACCGCCAAGTATGCCACGAAGACCTGGCCGGTGATCCCCGTGGACTCGTACTACGACGATCAGCTGAGTCGTGCTTATGACTACGTGCTGCACGGCAAGATGACTCCCAAGCAGGCGCTGAGTGAGGTGACGAAGAACGTTCAGCAGGAGCTGGATAAGGTGTTGACCACGTCCAGGATCTACAAAGGCGGTCACGTGCCGGCTTAGCCGATGAGATAGTGTTCGCAGTGCGGGCCTGCGCCTTTCGCATTGCTGAGGGGTAGCTCGAAGCCGTGGGGTGGGTAAAGAGTGAGGAGATCAGAGCATACTCCGCTACTGAGCATCTCCGCTGGTGAAGCTAGAGTCGGGGCTGACCGCCCAATGAAGCGGCGCGTGAGCCGTACGACCGTGCGCAACACGATCAGCGGTCTGCTGTTCATCTCACCGTGGATCGTAGGGCTGCTCGTGTTCACGTGCTACCCTGTGTTCGCGTCCCTGTATTACAGCTTCACCGACTACAACATCCTGCAGCCCCCGCACTGGATAGGATTGGCCAACTACAGCAGGCTGCTAACCCAGGACCCCTTGTTTTACCGCGCCGTATTCAACACCCTCTACTACGCTGCCCTGTGGGTGCCTCTCAACATAGTCCTGAGCTTCCTGATTGCACTGTTGCTAAACCTGAACGTCAGGGGAGTGTCCATTTATAGGACGATCTTCTTCCTGCCTAGCATAATGCCGCAGATCGCGTCGGCGCTGCTGTGGGCGTGGATATTCAACCCTCAGTTCGGCCTGGCGAACGCTATCCTAGGCAGCTTCGATATACCTACCCCTGGGTGGTTCAGCGACCCGAACTGGTCCAAGCCGTCGCTCGTCATCATGAGTCTGTGGGGGCTCGGCACCACGATGGTGATCTTCCTTGCCGGGCTACAGGATGTGCCGAGGGAGTTGTATGAGGCTGCGGAGATAGATGGCGCGGGGCCCGTGCGCAAGACCTGGAACATCACGGTTCCCATGCTCACACCGGCGATCTTCTTCAACCTGGTGATCGGCATCATCCAGTCGTTTCAGGTGTTCACCACAGTCTACGTCGTTACACAGGGAGGTCCAGTGGACTCGACCCTGTTCTATCTACTCCAGCTATATCGCAACGCGTTCTCTTACTTCAATATGGGCTACGCGAGCGCGATGGCGTGGTTGTTCTTTGCGTTCGTACTGCTGCTCACGCTGGGGATCCTCAAGACTTCTGGGAGATGGGTGTATTACGAGGGAGAGATCAGGAAATGAGCAACACCGTGAATCCGCTCACGGGTGCAGGCGTCGGGAGGATCCCTCCCCGTTACAGAGGGGCTAGCGGTGCCGTTCGATGGACAATGCGCCACCTGGTGCCCCACTTGCTGCTCATCGGGCTCGCCCTGATCTTTATCCTGCCGTTCGTCTGGCTGGTTTCGACCTCGCTCAAGCCCGACAGTCAGATCTTCGTCCTGCCGCCCGAGTGGGTCCCGCACCCGTTCAAGTGGAGCAACTATCCCGAGGCATTGACGTATATACCATACTTCCTCTATATGCGTAATTCCCTGTACATCGCGCTGTTCAACGTTTGCGCGATGCTTATTTCGTGCTCTCTGGTGGCCTACGGATTCGCCCGCATCCACTGGCCGGGCCGTAATCTGCTGTTCATCGTGCTCCTGGCAACGATGATGATCCCATATCCCGTGACCCTGATACCCGTGTTTGTGATCTTTCGGCAGATCGGTTGGGTGGGCTCGTTCAATGCGCTGACCTGGCCAGCCCTCACCGGCAGCGCGTTCTACATCTTCCTGCTGCGCCAGTTCTTCATGACAATACCTCAGGACTTGGCCGACGCAGCGAGGGTGGACGGTGCGAGCGAGTTCCAGATATACCGCCGCATCATTCTGCCTCTGGCGAAGCCGGCGCTCGCGACGGTTGCGATCCTGGTGTTTCTCGACAACTGGAACGACTTCCTAGGACCTCTGATCTACCTCGGCGGCAACCAGCAGGATTACACGCTTGCCCTCGGACTAAACGACTACTTTGGTGCCCACAGCGCCGAGTGGGCCCTGCTGATGGCGGCGGTGACGGTGATGGTGATACCCGTCGCGGTGCTCTTCTTCGTGTCGCAGCGCACGTTCATCCAAGGGATAGCTCTGACAGGAAGAAGATAGTCCTGTGGGGGAGATGCTCGGAGGTGAGAGGCTATGAACAATAACAACGCGTCGGGTCAAGGCAAACTCCTGTACGGTGTGCCTGCTGCGCTCACATCCCGGGCACTGTACCTTGTGGCAGTGCTGGTGGTGGGGCTCGGCCTCTTGGCGCCGGGCAGCGTCCCAGGGGCTGCATCGGTGCCGCGTGCCGACGGCCACGCCGCTCCGCCCAACCGTGGCTTCGTCAAGGGGATCTTGCGATTCGGTGCGACAAGATGAGCTCGATCACCAGAATCGATAGACGGGCCTTCCTCACGAGCACGGCGGCTCTCACCACGGGCGCCATGCTGACCGCGTGTGGCGCGAACAAACAGGCGGCGATGCAGGGGCACACCCCCACGCCCGTGGGGACTCCCAGTGCCACGAAGCCGGCGGTCGGCGTCACCAGCCCCACCTCCCCATCCATGGCGGTCGCGACCCGAGTGCCGGCAACCACCGCGGCGACTGGGGCACCGATGCCTCCGGGCGCCGGTATCATCGGTATCACGTTCAACAAGCCTATAGAGCCGATCAGGTACTCGGGTAAGTACCACGAGTCACCCGATCTCGCGAAGCTCGTAAAGGCAGGCAAGCTGCCGCCCGTCGAGCAGAGGCTGCCGGAACACCCGTACGTTGTGCCCCATCCCTGGGTGACGCAGGGCAAGTACGGCGGCGTAGTACGCCACGTCTGCTCCGACACCAGCAGCTGGTCCACCACTCACCTCCAGCAGGAGTCGATGTGCGGCCACACGCCCCTCAGATGGCTCCGGGACGGCCAGGAGGTGGGGCCGGGGCTCGCCGAGTCCTGGGAGTCGAACGAGCAGACGACCGAGTGGACGTTCCACTTCCGAAAGGGGCTCAGGTGGTCCGACGGCGTGCCCTGGACGGTGGACGACATCCTGTTCTGGTGGGAGGACGAGGCCAACAACCACGATCTGTACCCGGCAGGAGGCGTGCCTCCCGACTTCATCTCCAGCAAGGGCACGCCCGCGAAGTTCAGGAAGCTCGACCTCTACACGCTCCAGATATCGTTCTACACGCCCTCTCCGCTCGTGGCGGAGCAGGCGGCCTGCTACGTCAAGCGCGGGGCCGGCACCGCCGACTGGATGGACTGCAAGCACTACATGAAGCAATTCCACATCAAGTACAACAAGAAGCTCAATCCCAAGACGTGGGTGACCCAGTACGGCGTGAAGCACAGGACTGGACGACCAACCCCGACAACCCCGTCATGACGGGCTGGAAGCTCAGGGAGTACAAGAACCCCGTGTACTCGGTCTGGGAGCGCAACCCGTATTACTGGTGCGTGGACAAGTGGGGCAACCAGCTGCCGTTCGCCGATCGGGTGATCTGGACGAACATCCAGGACCCGCAGGTGATGCGGGTGCAGATCCAGCAGGGGAAGGCTGACTACTGCGACGGCTCGTTCATCGGCCTCACCCTCGCCGACGTCGCCGGGATCAGGAGTTCCCGCTCCCAGAACGACCTGAACATCCTGTACCGGGACTCGGGCTCCGGCACGGGCTCGGCGCTGTACTTCAACCTGGACTACCACGACGAGAAGTACCGCGACCTGTTCCGGGAGCCCAGGTTCCAGCAGGCGCTCTCGTTGGCCTATGACCGCGACAACGCCCGCAAGGTGATCTACTACGACCAGGGCGAGCCGACCACGGGCACGCTCAGCCCGAAGTGCATCCAGTTCCATGTAGGTCCCGGCCCCCGGATCTACGAGCGGTGGCGCAAGAGCTTCCTCGGCCCGAACCTAGAGCGAGCGAGGAATATGCTCGACGAGACCGGCGTCGTGGACAAGAACGGCGACGGCTGGCGGGACTTTCCCGACGGGTCGAAGCTCGAGATCTCGATCGACTATCATGGCGGCTCTCAGGCCGGGGGCAGCGAGTACGTGCGCAAAGACGAGCTGCTCGCGAAGAGCTGGCAGCAGATCGGGATCAAGACCAACGTGAACCCGATCCCCACCACGGGCTACGACGACTCCTGGGCGGCGGGAAAGATCATGACCATGTCCGACCAGGAGATAGGGGACGGCCCGGACTACCCGCTGTACCCCAACTGGCTCGTGCCCGTCTCGAACTTCGAGTGGCCCCGCTGCGCGGGCAATGGTGGGCGTTGCGCAACACCAACCAGGTCAGGAAGCAGATGAGCACGGACCCCTACAAGCGACAACTGCCCCGGATAGGGCCGAATGACAAGGAGTTCTACCCGCCCGTGAAGCGGCTGTGGAGCCTGCTCGACGGCGTCTTCACCGAGACCGACTCCCTCCGGCGCTACAGGATGATCTGGGAGATCTTCAAGTTCCACGCGACCCAGGGACCATACGTGATGGGCACAATCGCCAACTACCCGCAGATCATCCTTGTGCGGCAGGGGCTGAGGAACGTGCCGAGGCGCGACCAGCTTCCGCTCCACGGCTACACCAACCCCTGGATCATCCCGGAGCCCGCGACCTACGATCCGGAGGGCTATTACTGGGACGACCCTGCCGAGCACAGCCGGTAGTGCGGTATGCTGGAGCGCGTCGGGCACAGTGCCGCACACAAACGAAAGGCGGAAGAATGACGAAGATCACCTTCATCGGCGCAGGAAGCCTGGGGTTCACCCGCGCGCTCGCCCGGGACCTGCTCACCTTCCCACTGCTCGCGGACTCCACGCTAACCCTCATGGACATAGACGCCGAGCGCCTCGAGTACGCGCGCCGCTCGGTGCAGAGGATAGTAGAGGAGGGGCGCTACCCCGCAAAGGTGGAGGCCACCCAGGACAGGGCCGAGGCCCTCGGGGGCGCCGACTTCGTGCTGATCACGATCCTCGCGAGCCCTCTGGAGGTGTGGAGGCAGGACATCGAGATCCCCAAGAAATACGGTGTGGACACGAACGTGGGGGATACCCGGGGGCCGTCGGGGATCTTCCGGGCTCTACGCACCATCCCCGTCATGCTTGACATCGCCCGGGACGTGGAGAGGTACTGCCCCGAGGCTTACGTGCTCAACTACACCAACCCTATGGCGATGCTGTGCCGCGCTATCCAGAGGGAGACCAGCGTCAGGCTGGCCGGCCTGTGCCACAGCGTGCAGGGTACCTCCGAGATGCTCGCGCGCTGGATAGGTGTGCCCTATGAGGAGGTGACCTACACCTGCGCTGGCATCAACCACACGGCCTGGTTCATCGAGTTCAAGTGGAACGGCGAGGACGCGTACCCGCTGATCTACCGCGCCATCACCGAGAACGAGGACGTCTACAACGAGGAGCAGGTGCGCAACGAGATGTACCTCGCGCTCGGCTACTATGTGACGGAGTCCTCCGGACACAACAGCGAGTACAACTGGTGGTTCAGAAAGCGCCCCGACCTCATAGAGAGGTACTGCATGCACGGCACGGGCTGGAACTCGGGCGAGTACGCGTACATAGTCAAGGAGTACGAGAAGCGGCAGGACACCTGGCGCGACCGCCTGCTGAGCTGGTTCGACAAGCCGCTGAAGCTCGAGAGGGGGCAGGAGTACGCCTCGTACATCATGAACGCGCTCTCCGGCGGGGAGCCCTTCGAGTTCAACGGGAACGTGGCCAACGACGGGCTGGTGGACAACCTGCCCGAGGGTGCGTGCGTCGAGGTGCCGGTGTGGGCGAGCAGGAAGGGACTGGAGCCAGTCAGGGTGGGCAGCCTGCCCGAGTCGGTGCAGATGCTCACCAACCTGCAGTCCTCGATCGAGGAGATGGCTGTCGAGGGGTGTCTGGAGGGTGATCCGGTGAAGATCTACCGGGCGATAGCGCACGATCCCCTGACCGCAAGCGTGCTCTCCCTGAGGGAGATACGCCAGATGGTCAACGAGATGTTCTGCGCCAACCGCGACCACCTGCCCATCTTCTCCCACTTCGAGGCCTAGGAGGTGGGCCTCCCCGAGCACATAGACGAGTGGGTGAAGGACAACCGCTCCCAGCTACTGGAGTTCCTCTCGGAGCTGGTGAGGACGCCGTCGGTGGTGAGCCCGCCCCTCGCCGGTGAGCTCGAGTGCCAGCGGATCGTGGAGGCGGCGTACCGCCGGTCCGGATCCGAGGTGGACGTATTCAGCCCGTCCGAGGTGCCCGGGCTCCGCGAACACCCCCTCTACTTCGACACGTGGGACGGCGCGCCCCGACCGCTGGAGGACCGGCCGGACGTCGTGGGGGTGTTCCGGGGCGCGGGAGGAGGGAGGTCGCTGCTGCTCTCGACACACGTGGATACCGTTCCGATGGGGTCTCAGCCCTGGCGGGAGGCCGACCCGTTCTCGGGAGAGGTCAAGGACGGGAAGCTCTACGGGCGCGGCAGCTGGGACACGAAGTGGGGCATCGCCGTGGGGCTGTTCGCCGTCCGGTGCTTGAGGGAGATCGGAGCGCCCCTGAGGGGCGACGTGATCCTCGAGAGCGTCGTGGACGAGGAGTACGGGGGCTCCCACGGCGTGCTGGCCTCCAGGCTCAGGGGGTACAACGTGGACTTCGCGATCAACTCCGAGCCCACCTCGATGACGGTGGCGCCCGCGCACCGCGGCGGAGGGGAGTGGAGGATCACCGTGAGGGGCGACGCGGGCATGGCCTTCGGGGACCGCAGGCTCGCCAACTCCGTGTACAAGCTCGCACGGGTCGTGGACGCGATCCGCGAGTTCGACGTCGAGCGCAACCGCGACCCCCGCCCGCCGCGCTTCTTCGAGTCCGATCCCGAGCTGCCGTCCTACACGATGCAGGTCGGAGGCGGCGGGGACTCCTACGCCGACGCGTCGGGCATACCGCACGAGTGCTATCTGATAGCCTGGATCGAGGAGTACCCGGGCACCGATCGCGAGGAGCACACCCGGCGCTTCACGGGGTTCGTGAACTCGTACCTGGAGCGCGACCCCGGCTTCGACGGGGTGTACCCGGAGTACACGCCTACCATCCGCTACCTCCCGGGAAGCTCGGTGGACCCCTCGCACCCCTTCTTCGGGGCGCTCGAGTCCGCCTTCCGGGGGGCCGGCAGGGAGTACAGGCTCGGGGCGGCTCCCTTCGCGGCCGACACCTACGTGTTCAACCTGCACAGCCCCACCCCGGCCGTGACCCTCGGGCCGGGGGGAGGCAACGCGCACGCCGCGGACGAGCACGTACTCGTCGAGGATGTCGTGGACCTGGTGAGGATCTACGCCCGCGTGGTACTCGGGTGGTGCGGATGATCCGGGTGATAGACCTGAGCGGCCCCATCACCGCCGGGATGTGGAGCTACGGCCCGCCCCTGCCCCCCGTCGAGGTACGACAGGTCGCGAGCCTGGAGCGCGAGGGCTGGAGCGCCTACGCGCTCTCGCTCCACACGCTCGCCGGGACCTACGTCGAGGCCGCGGACCACCTGCTGCCCGACCGAGAGAAGGTGTCCGATCTGCCGGTCGAGAGGTTCTTCGCGAGCGCCGTCGTGGCCCGGGTCGGGGAGAAGTCACCCTTCGAGCCCGTGACCGTGCGCGAGCTCGAGGCGGCCGTCGCCAGGGACCCGCGCGGGAGGGCGCTCCTGGTCTCGACGGGGTGGGACCGGATGTGGGGCCGTCCCGGCTTCGTCGAGCGCTGTCCCTACTTCCTCCCCGAGGCCATGGAGTGGGTGGTGGACAGCGGCGCGCAGGTGCTCGGCGTGGACGTGCCCTCGGTCCAGGATCCCCGCGACGACACGGGGGAGCTCAATAGGATCTTCTTCCGGGAGGAGCGGCTGCTGCTCGCGCCGCTGGTGAACCTCCGGCAGGCGGGGGAGGGGCCGCACACGCTCGTGGCGCTGCCCCTGAACGTCCCGGGGGTGTGCGGCACCCCCACGAGGGCTGTGCTGATCGAGGGCCTGGAGTGGGAATATGGATAGGTTGGAAGGGACAGGAGGCGGCCGAATGCGGCTCAGCTTCACCGGCGAGACTCGAGACGTCGAGGAGGGGCTGGCGATCCTGTGCCCGCTCCTCGACGTGGAGGTGGCAGAGGGCGGCCTGAGCGTCGAGGTCGCGCGCACGGAGGGTGACCGTGTCGAGGTGTCGAGGCGAGGCGGTGCGCTCACCATACGTTATCGGGAGAAGGTGAGGTTCTTCCGCGCGCTCGGGCTGCTCGTCGAGAGGCTCCGGGAGGGCGGCGGGGACTTCGAGGTGATCGAAGATCCATGGTTCGACACGATCGGGCCGATGGTGGACGTGTCGCAGGGCAACGCCGTGCCCACGGTCGAGACGGTCAAGCGCCTCCTCCGAAGGATGGCCCTTATGGGTCTCGACATGCTGATGCTGTACGCCGAGGACAGCTACGAGGTGCCCGGGCAGCCGTACTTCGGCTACATGCGCGGCAGGTACTCCGCGGACGAGATGCGGGAGATAGATAAGTATGCCTCCGTGCTCGGCACCGAGCTCATCCCCTGCATTCAGACGCTGAGCCACCTGCGGGAGGTGCTCAAGTGGGACGCCTTCGCGGACGTGCGAGACGACGACGCCACCCTCCTCGTTGGCCACGAGCCCACGTACGAGCTCGTCGAGCAGCTGATCCGCGCGGCCTCCTCGCCCGTGAGCACGAGACGGATCCACATTGGGATGGACGAGGCGTGGCACCTGGGGCTGGGGCGTTATCTGGAGCGCAACGGCTATCGCCCGAAGTTCGAGATAATGACCGAGCACCTTGGAAGGGTGCTCGAGATCACGCGGCGGCTGGGCCTGAAGCCGATGATGTGGGGGGACATGTTCTTCCGCGCGCTCTCGCCCACTGGGGGCTACCACGACGTGGAGGTGCCGGAGGGGCTGGCCGCGTCCGTGCCCAAAGACGTGCATCTCGTGTACTGGGACTACTACCACACGAATGAGCAGCACTACGTCGAGCGCATCCGGGCCCATGAGCGGCTGGGCGGGGCCAAGCCCGTGTTCGCCGGAGGCATCTGGAACTGGCGCGCGTGGGCGCTGAACTACGGGCTCACGTTCGCCACGACGAACGCCGCGCTCTCGGCCTGCAAGCGCGAGGGCGTGCGCGAGGTCATCGCGACCCTGTGGGGGGACGATGGCACCGAGTGCGATCTCGAGGCCGCGATGCTGGGGCTCCAGCTTTTCGCCGAGCACTGCTACGATCCCTGCCCGGACGAGGTGAGGGTGGCGCGGCGATTCCGCACCTGCACGGGCGCCGACTACGACGACTACGTGGCGATAGCCCGCCTGGACGAGACCCCGGGCGTGCCCGAGGGCAACTACCGGTACCTGAACCCGTCCCGCTACCTACTGTGGCAGAACGTGCTCATGGGGCTGTTCGATCGGAACATCCGGGGCATCGGGTTCGACGAGTACTATCGCGAGCACGGCGCTCGCATGGGCCAGGCCGCCGGGCGGAACGGGGAGTACGCCCCGGTGTTCGAGCTCTACGAGAGGCTGTGCACGGTGCTCGCGATCAAGTCCGAGCTCGGGCTCAGGCTCACCGACGCCTATCGCAGGAGGGACCGCGAGGCCCTCAGAGGGCTTGCCGAGCGCGACCTCCCCGAGGCCGCGAGGCGGGTGAGGGAGCTGCGGGACGTCCACAGGCGGCGCTGGCACGCCATCTACAAGCCGTTCGGCTGGGAGGTGCTCGACGGCCGGTACGGCCTGGTGCTGGGCGGGCTGGACACGGCGATCTGGAGGGTGAGGGAGTACCTCGAGGGCCGCGTGGAGCGGCTGGAGGAGCTCGAGGCGGAGAGGCTGCCTTTCCAAGGGCAGGAGGGCCTGGTGAACTGCTACTACGCGGGCAGGATGCAGAGCGCGAGCCGGCTGGTGTGGTACAACGGGTGATGAGGACGTGCACTCAGGAGCGGCTGCTCGGCTGGGAGGGCTGCTCGAACGCGCGCGACCTGGGCGGCTATCGCACCCGCGACGGAGGCAGGACCAGGTGGCGGGCGGTCGTGCGCTCGGACTGCCCGACGAGGCTCACGCCGAGGGGCAGGACGCAGCTCGTGGAATACGGGGTGCGGACGGTCCTGGACCTGCGCGAGCTCTCGGAGCTCGAGGCCGCGCCGAACCCGTTCGCCGGGTGCGAGTGCGTGAGGTACGTGAATGTCCCCGTGGAGGACTCGGACGATCCGGACGGGGCGGCGGCGATGGAGGCGGCCGCCACCATCGAGGAAGCGTACGTCATCGGCCTCGAGAGGTATCCGGAGAGGCTCGCCCGGGCCGTTCGCGCCGTGGCGGGGGCGGACGAGGGCTGTGTGCTAGTTCACTGCGCGGCGGGCAAGGATCGCACCGGGCTGGTGTGCGCCTTGCTGCTCGGCCTCGTGGGAGTGCCCGACGAGGTGGTGGCGGAGGACTGGAACCTGAGCAACCGCTGCCTGCGCGAGCAGTACGGGCGCGCCGTGAGGACCATTCCGCACGGTACGCACGAGCGGCTCAGGCTCGAGCGCCAACTCCGCACGTCCGAGCCCACGATGCTCGCGATGCTCTCGTGGCTGAGGGCGCGCCACGGCGGTGTGGAAGGCTACCTTCGAGCAGGTGGGCTCTCCGCGGAGGACGCGCGACGCCTGCGGGAGAGGCTCGTCGACCGAGCAGGGACATGAAGAACGCTGGAGGTACGAGGTGAAGCAGCAGATAACGACACGATCGGGAGCTCGTCCGACGGGCTCGTACTCCCAGGCGATACGCGCAGGGGGCTTCGTGTTCGTGTCCGGGCAGGGCCCGCTCGACCCCGATACCGGAGAGGTCGTGGGGGACACGGTCGAGGAGCAGACCGCCCGCGCCCTCGAGAACGTGCGGATCGTCCTGGAGGCGGCGGGTGCGACGATGGCCGACGTGGTGAAGGTCACGGCACACCTCGCGGACATCTCACTGTTCGAGGGATACGACCGAACCTACCGGGAGTACTTCCCCGAGCCGAGGCCCGCGCGCACGACGGTAGCGAGCGGCTTGGCGGGCATCCTGGTCGAGATAGACGCGGTGGCGTACGCACCCGAGCGAGAGGAGGCGTGAGGTGCGCGGACTTCGCGAGAAGGGGGTACTCGTCACGGGCGGCAGTCGCGGCATCGGCAGGGCGACCGTCGAGCGGTTCCTCGAGGAGGGCTCGCGCGTGTTCACCTGCTCTCGTAACGCGGTGGAGCTCGAGGGTGTCGTCCGGGAGCTCGCTCACCTCGGATGGGTGAGGGGCGTCCCGTGCGACGTGGCGAAGCCGGAGGAGGTGGAGCGGCTGGTGCGGGAGGCCGACGAGGCGCTCGGGGGGATAGACGTGCTGATCAACAACGCGGGCATCGCGTGGGAGCAGGACTTCCTCGACATGACGCTCGAGGAGTGGGATCGGCTGCTCGAGGTGAACCTCAGGGGGGCCTTCGTGGTGGCGCAGGCCGTCGCGCGGCGGATGGTGGCTCGGGGACGCGGCGGCGCGATAATCAACATGTCCTCGACGAACGGGCTGGCCGGCGAGGTGAGGTACGCGCACTACAACGCCTCGAAGGGCGGCGTCCTGCTCCTCACGAGGACGATGGCGCTGGAGCTCGGCAAGCACGGCATACGGGTGAACGCGCTCTGCCCGGGCTACATCGAGACGCCGATGTCCGAGGCGATAGACGATGCGGACTTCGTCGCGGCGTACGTGCGCGACAAGATCCCGCTGGGCAGGGTCGGGCGCCCGGAGGAGGTCGCCGCGGCCTACGCGTTCCTCGCATCCGACGACGCCTCCTTCATCCATGGAGAGGGGCTCGTGATAGACGGTGGCCAGCTGGCGCAGTAGGAGGCGGGGATGCACGAGGAGCAGCGGGAGCGTGCCAGGGGGCTCCTGGGTTCGGGGGGTGAGTGGAAGCTCGTCGTGCTCGACCGCGGCTGGAGAACGAGTCGCGATGGGCAACGACTGCAGTGGTAGTATTCCTTACCTGTATGGCTCAGGGAGTTGGGACGTAGCCGCTGCCGATCTTCTGCCCGGAAGCTGCGTCCACCAGGATGAACATGACCCTCTTCTCAGGCTTGACGGTACCGACGATGGAGGGTGGTGGGGCGTGGGCTGGAGTGAAAGTCCCGGTCATCTCGACCAGCCATACGGGCCTGGTGAGGTCTGAGAGAACCTCCTTTGGAACGTCCCGATCCTCCCTCAGCGTGTTCAGCTTCCGCAGCTGGTTGTCGAGAGTGTCCAACGAGACATCCTTGAGCACAGGACTATCCTCTCCGTAGGCGTCCGCCTGGATCACGCCCCACCGGATCGCCGCGTCCTGCGTCACGGCCACATCACCGAACTTCGCAGCGTGCCCTAGAGAAGCCTGCCGCCCGACCACCGCGCCGCGAATGAGCAGCGCTCCGCAAAGTGCTGCGGCGAGCCCGACGAGAACACCGATGTACCGCATAACGTAGCCTCCCTATCTCCGGCTACTGGCCTCCACAATTGTCGGTCGCGTTCATCCGATCGCAGGGGTGCCAACCGTGTCCCGCCACCAGATGTCCGCCGGACTATCCTCGTAATAGGCTTAACGAGCCCAGAGCATGGCAGGTTCCGCCGCTGTCCCGCCACTTCCACGATTTCGACTGACCCTGGGCCGTGCGAAACCCTTCGAGCGGACGTGGTATCGGCCCTCGTATGAGGAGGCTCCCCGTGGGATGGTCCCACGGGGAGCCTTGCACTGGGTCTGGGGAGATGGCTACACGGCCGGGCTACGTCACCTCAGCCCTCCGCTATCGGAGGATAGCCAGGATTCGGTTCAGCACTGCCACCAGCTGGGTGGGGGTGGTGCTGGTGTTGTCCAACAGGTGGGCAACCGAGCAGAGCAGGTTGCCGAGCAAGTTGCCGGGACCCGGCACCGCGGTGATGTCTACCACGATCCGGTTGGTGCGGACCACGAGCCCGAGCAGGTTGAGGTAGATAGGACCCAACTCCAGGTGGAGTATCCGACACGCCGCCTGAGCCGTGGTCACCGGCAGCGTCACCGCCCGGTTGGTGACCGATCCCAGAGACTTCCCCGTGGCATCGCGCAGGGTGCCGGTGAGGGTGCCGATCGCTACCAGCTGCCCATTCTGGAAGGCGAACCTCTGGATGTTCAGGGTGCCGATGAAGCTCCCTGCCGTGCCCACGAGGCCGGTGACGGGAAGGCTCGAAAGCCCCGTTCCGTTTACGGCGCTCGGGTGTACCTTCCCCTGGACCGATGCTCCGCCGCCCGACCTGGGGTTTGCCGCGGTGGAGTCCCTGGGTACCAGGAGCATACCTGCCACGAAGAGTACGAGTACGAGTGTGAGCATCCTTTTCATCGGTATCAACCTTTCCCTCGCTCAAGCGAGGTCTTGGGTTTGGCCCGGGTAACATCACCTCTCCCCACTTCCCGGTGTCTCAGAAAGGCGCTGCCAAGGAGCAGGATCGGTGCCATCGCTGCCTCTGTGGCTCGGGCCAGCGCCCGGAGATGGCACTATGTTGTATGCTGACGTATTATGCCGAAGAGGATATCGTTAGAGAATCATCTAAAATACGGAGGAGTTGGAGAGGCGCTATCGGGGCAACGCAGGACGTAGCAGAGCGGACACTCATTGGCGGCCCCAAGCTGCGTAAATGCATTACTGCTCAACGAGATTCGGTATGAGGAGGGCAGGAGGGGGAGGGGTACGTGACCGCGGACGACGATAGCGATTACGCCGACACCGATGGCGCCCGCGAGCGCGGGCGCCATCGGTGTATTGAAGCTACGAGTGGGGCAATCCGTGCTCGACGCCGGCTGCGGCCCGGGAGGCGTCCTCCCGTTGCTCTGCGCGGGAGTGGCGCCGACTGGCAAGGTGCTTGGCATCGACATCTCCAGAGCCCACGTCGAGCGGGCAAGGCAATTGGTGCGCGAGCGTGGGCTGCAGGATGCAGTCGCTGTGGAAGTAGCTGACCTGCGGTCAGACCTGCCCGTTGAGGAGGCGTCGTGCGATGTGGTATGGATGGCTGACGTCCTCTATCCGGACGCGGTGGGCGACTCGGAAGTCGTTGTCTCCCGGTTGAGTCGCCTCCTCAAACCCGGCGGAGCGATGGCGATCTTCTACGGCAACTGGCTGCGCCCGATGTATCTGCCAGGATACGCACGCCTCGAACATCTGATCTGCGCCGCCAGGGAGACGGTCTACGCCCGCGAGCGTCACTGGCAGGGTCAGACCCATCCTGAGCGTGCGCTGGGATGGCTCCAGCGCGCCGGGCTGGTCTCATGTCGTCCGGAGATCTTCCCCGCAGTGCATCGTCAACCCCTTCCCGAGGAGGTGCGCAGCTACATCACGGCCGTCAGCCTGGGAACGCACTACGCTCGCGCGGTCGAGACCTGCGGCGAGGAGGTCGGCATGAAGAGGGAGGACGTGGAACTGTGGAGACGCCTCTCGGACCCGCGGCACCACGACTTTATCCTCGATCAGCCCGACTACTACTGTCTTGCCGCTGCTCTTCTCGTGCTCGGTTTTCGTCCGGAATGAGAACGCCTGGCAACGGCTCGGCTCCCTGGACCACCGGGACGGAGACCGTCAAGCGCCCGCGAGTCCGGGAAGTCCTGCGAGCGGAGGTCGTCAGCGTGCCTGTGCGAACTGATATACTGTCGCACCCGTGGGCGGAGCCACATTCGCCCCGGGCCGCGGAGTGTGAGGGGAGCCGGGTGAGGATGAGCCGAACGCGGGTAGCTTTTCAGGGAGAGCCGGGGGCCTACAGCGAGCAGGCGCTGTTCGAGGTGATGCCGGACGCGGAGAGCGTGCCCGCGCCCCTGCTGCGAGACGTCTTCGAGCTCGTCTCCACCGGCGGGGCGGACCTGGCGATCCTGCCCGTGGAGAACTCGCAGGCGGGGAGCATCAACGAGACCTACGACCTGTTGCTCGAGCACAGCCGGGACCTCCGAATCCGCGGCGAGCACGACCTCCGGGTGCGTCACTGTCTGCTCGCGCTCGACGGGGTCGAGCTAGGCGAGGTGAGGCGGGCGTACTCGCATCCGCAGGCGCTGGCCCAGACCGCCCTCTGGCTGCGCGAGCACGGCATCCGCCCGGTGCCGTACCAGGACACGGCCGGGGCCGCGCGGTGGCTCTCGGAATCCGGAGAGCGCGACTCGGCGGCAGTGGCTTCCGCCCGTGCGGCGAAGGTGTACGGGCTGCGGGTACTCGCGGAGGGCATCGAGGACAACGAGACGAACCGCACACGGTTCCTCGTCGTCGGACGCGAGCCGGTAGAGCCCGTGGAGTGCCCCGGCAAGACCTCGCTCGTGTTCTCGACCGAGAACCGGCCCGGAGCGCTGTACCAGGCGCTCGGCACGCTCGCCTCCCGCGGCATCAACCTGACGAAGCTCGAGTCGCGCCCGGACCGCCGCGAGGGGTGGCAGTACGTGTTCTACGTGGACTGCGAGGGCTGGGCGACCGAGCAGCCACTCGCGGGAGCGCTCGAGGAGCTGTCCCGGCAGGCGCGCTGGGTGCAGGTGCTCGGCTCCTATCCCCGCTCCACTCCCTAGCCGCCCTCGTCCGGGCTCGCGATTCCCTACCTTCTCGGCCGCTGGAAGAGGGGCAGGCTTCTCCTGTGGAGCTTGAGCGGGATCGCGAGCAGCAGGATGAGCGGGATGAGCATGACGAGCGCCATCCATATCCAGCTCAGGTCGTGCCTGGTCTGCACCGGCACCTCCGAGCTGGACGCGACGATCGAGACCGGCTTGCCCGCCGCGTTCTTCGTGACGGAGATGTTGTCCCCGGGCTTGATGTCCTTCACCGTCGCCTTCCTGCCGTTGCGCTCGATCCGCAGCCCTGAGACGCTCGCAGTACTCACCCTCCGAGTGGTGCCGTCGTCGGCCGAGATCGTGATCGTGCCTCGGCTCACGCTCATCACGCTGCCGGTGATCACCGTGCTCGCGACGGTAGAAGTGGCCTGCGGAGCCGCGGCGGTGGCCGTCGCTCGCGCCGGGGTGGTGGGGGT
>CADDYR010000037.1 GCA_902810765.1 Chloroflexota bacterium | reverse complement strand
GCGGCCACCGCCTCGGGGTCGGCGTCCCCTCCCGCCGCCTCCAGCCACATCAGGGCCGCCTCGATGACGATCGTGCCCGCACCGCAGAACGGATCGAGCACGGTCTGTCCGGGCGATGGATCCGAGAGCATGACCAGCGCGGCGGCGACCGAGGGCTTGAGCGATCCGGGCAGGTGGACGCGCTTGTAACCCCGCTCGTGCAGGGGACGCGCGCCGAGCCTGACTCCGATGTGCGCGGTCTCGTGCTCGACGAACACCCGCACGTTCAGGTCCGAGGCGCGGTCGTCGCTCGTGTACTCCCAGCCGAGACCCCGTCGCACGCCCGCCGCGACGGCCAGCTTGATCTCCTCCGTCGTGTAGTTGCGCCTGCCGACGAAGCTCGCCGTGACCGAGAACCAGGGCGGGAAGGCGATCCACCGCACCGTGGAGCAGACCCGCGCCGCGGACGGCAGGTCGAGCCCCTCGGCCAGGCGCTCGATGGCCCGTAGCGCACTGCGCGGCCGCCCGATGCCCTCCCACGTCCCCAGGTCGAGGTACACGTCGTCCAAGGTCCGGAGCGAGAGCAGCGGGTCGAGCTCCCCGCGGATCATCGCGCTCACCCTGCGGTAGGCCACGCCGGTGACCGTCAGGCCCGGGCTCTGCCCGAGCTCGGCGGCGGACACGTCCTCCAGCCCGCGCGTGGTAAGGGCGAAGACGCGCTGGGCTAGGCTCCGTGGCACTTCTTGAACTTTCTGCCGCTCCCGCATGGACAGGGATCGTTGCGCCCGGCGCGAGCGAACCGCTCGGCGAGCTCGCGCTCCTCGCGATCGAGCACGCGCATCACGTTCGCGGCCGGCCTGCCCTGCCTCAGCTCCGACGCCATCATCTCCATCGGCCGCCGGATGTGGGTGAAGAAGGTCTTGTAACCCTCGCACAGGTAGTTCAGGCCGGGCTCGCCGTCGGGCGTGCGGATCACACGGTCCTTCGGGCACCCGCCGTTGCACACGAAGCGTACCTCGCACTCCCGGCAGTAGCGGGGCAGGGTGTCGCGCTTGGCCCGGCCGAAGCGCAGCTGCTGCTCGGATCCCACGAGCTCGATCATATGGGTCTCTGCGATGTTGCCCAGCCTGTGGCGCGGCTCGACGAAGTGGTCGCAGCTGTACAGGTCGCCGTTGTGCTCCATCGCGAGCGCGGTGCCGCACGTCTCCTCGAACACGCACAGCCCCGGGCGCTCCCCGAGCCAGGCCGCGAGCGCCACATCGAACATCTGCACGAACACGCGGCCCACGTCCCGCCTCACCCACTCGTCGAACACCGCGCACATGAACTCCCCGTACCTGCGCGCGCTGATCGTGCGCTCGGTGAGCCTCTCGCCCTCCTGGAACCCGGTGTCGTTCTCGCGCTCGACTATCGGTATGAACTGCACGAAGCGCGCGCCCACCTCGTCGCGAAGGAACCTGTAGACCTCCAGGGGATGGTCGGCGTTACCGGCGTGCAGCGTCGTGAGCACGTTGAACTCGACCCGGTGGGACTTCAGAAGTTCCATCCCCCGCATTACCCGGTCGAAGGTGGGCTTGCCCCCCTTATCCACCCTGTACCGGTCGTGCAGCTCACGGGGGCCGTCGAGGGAGATCCCGATCAGGAAGTCGTGCTCCCGGAAGAACTCGCACCACTCATCGGTGAGGGTCGTGCCGTTCGTCTGGAGGGTGTTCTGTACCTGCTTGCCGGGAGGGGCGTGCTTCCTCTGCAGCTCGACGGCCCTGCGGAAGAACGGCAGCCCCATCAACGTGGGCTCGCCCCCCTGCCATGCGAACGTCACGACCGGAGCCTGCTGCGCCTCGATGTACTGCCTGATGTACGTCTCGAGCAGCTCGTCGGCCATCCTGAACCGGCTGCCGGGGTACAGCATCTCCTTCGACAGGTAGTAGCAGTACTCGCAATCGAGGTTGCAGATGGCGCCGCGGGGCTTGGTCATCACGTGGAACGCGGGCGGCCGCCAAGCCAGGCCGGGGCTAGCCTGCTGAGTCATTGGTCCGATCTCCCCCTGCACGCGCCCATTCTACACGCAGGCCGTCGTTCGGCGCTGACCCGTGATACAATGCGCGCAGGTCTGAGGAGGGCAGGGGAATCCGGCCTGAGCGGACACTTCAACCGTTGGGCGGCCACCTACGACCGGAGCTGGATGCAGCGCTCCTTCCGGAGGGTGCACACGGCCGTCCTCGAGATCCTGAGGCAGGAGGGCTGGGAGGCTGGCACGGTGCTTGACGTGGGATGCGGCACCGGACTCCTGCTGGAGAAGCTGGCACGCGTCCGGCCGGAGGCCCGGATGATCGGGGTCGACCCCGCGGAGCGGATGGTGGAGGTCGCCCGGGGCAAGTACGGGAATTCCCCGAGGTTCCGGTTCGAGGTCGGCTCCGCGGAGCAGCTCCCTCTGCCGGACGAGAGCGTCGACCTCGTCCTGAGCACGGTGTCGGCGCATCACTGGCCGGACCTCGACGCTGGCCTTCGGGAGATAGCCCGCGTCCTTCGTCCCGGCGGCCACGTCCTGATCGCGGACATCCATCTGAGAGGGAACTTCCGTATCATCGCGCCGATCCTGCGGATTCTCAGGGGAGAGCAGCTACACAGTGCAGATGACTTTCGGAGGGCTTTCGAGTCGGCATCTCTCGGCGTGGTGTACCAGCGACCACTGCGGGACACGCGCGGGTGGGTCCTGGGCACTGCTGGAGTGAAGCCGGGGCGGGAACGCATCGGGGGCGCTTCCGCGCCCCCGACCACTACCTGCTCGCGCGGAAGCTGACGCGCTTCCCTGCCGGGATGGTGATCTCCTCGCCCGTCCGAGGGTTGCGGCCTCTGCGCTCGCCCCGCTCGGTCACCCGGAAGGTGCCGAAGCCGCGCAGTGTCACCGACTCCCCTTTCTCGAGGCAGTTCTTGATCTCGTCGAGCGCCGCGTCCACCACCGTCGTGACCTCGCTCTTAGGCTTCTGGGTCTTGGCCGCGACGCCCTGTATGAGATCTCCCTTGCCAGCCATGTACTTACCTCCTGACAACGCGTGATGTGGCCGTATCTTACGGCAACCGCTTCGCCGATGCAAGAACCCCGCGCGCCAGCTACACTTTCGCCTCCTCGCATTGACTCCCGGCGGGCGGGTGCCGTACCCTGCTGCCAGGGAGGTGGCCATTGGGCACTCAGGGCAAGCCGATGGAGGTCACGGATGGCCCGGTCGTCGGAGACGCGTTCGGCGTGATGCTCTCCGACTGCCTGAGGGCGGGAGCCGCCGCGGGCGAGGTGCTCGAGTTCATCGAGCGCGACGACGGCTACATAGATGCTGCAGATGCCGCCCGGTACTTCGCGCCGCCCGAGGAGTGGAGTGAGCTGGAGCGCTGGGCTTGCGAGCAGGCGCGGGGACGTGTGCTCGATGTCGGCAGCGGTGCGGGCAGGCACTCGCTCTACCTGCAGGATCGCGGGCTGGACGTGACCGCGCTCGACGTGTCGCCGCTCGCCTCGGAGGTGTGCCGCCGACGCGGAGTGCGCCGCACCTTCACTGGCAGCGTATACGACCTCGCGAGCGCATCCCCCGAGCCGTTCGACACGTTCGTGCTGTTCGGGAACAACCTGGGACTGCTCGGGAGCGCGGAGGAGACGCCGAGGCTCCTGGATGCCCTCGCCCGCCTCTCGGCCCCGAGCGCACGTGCGATCGGGCAGGGCATGGACCCGTACGCCACCGAGTCACCGTACCACCGCGAGTACCACGAGCGGAATCGGAGGCTCGGACGGATGGGAGGGCAGGTCCGGATCAGGGTTCGCCACAGGAACCTCGCGACGCAGTGGTTCGACTACCTGTTCGCGACACTGGACGAGCTGCGAGCGCTGCTCGAGCCCACGCCCTGGCGGCTGGGCGATCACCGTGCGGAGGGCGCTTCGTACGTCGCAATCCTCGAGCGCAGGTAGAGCCCATCCTGCTCGCCCGACACCTCTCGAGACGCCGAGCGATTGACTGACGGCGCCCGGACCTTTACCCTGTTGGTGCAACCAAAGGAATCGGAATGGCGCAGGAACACATCAACGCGGCCATACTGGGGCTAGGTCGCAGCGGCTGGAGCATCCACGCCGACGCGCTCGCCCGACACGAGAGCTACAGGGTGGCTGCCGTGGCAGACCCCGTGCCCGAGCGCCGGGAGGAGGCGGTACGACGCTTCGGCTGCGCCGCCTACGCCGAGCCCGAGGAGGCGATCTCCGAGCAGGGCGTCGAGGTGGTGATCGTGGCCACGCCCTCGCACACCCACGTGCCCCTCGCTCTCGCGGCTCTGGGGGCCAGCAGGCACGTGGTCGTCGAGAAGCCGATGGCGCAGGACACCGCCGAGATGGACGAGATGATCTCCGAGGCGAGGCGCGCGGACAGGGTACTCACCTGCTACCAGCCGCGCAGGCTCGAGGCCATGTTCACGGCGATACAGCATCTCATGGGCTCGGGGCGCATAGGCAGACCGGTGCTGCTGCGCCGGACCACCCATCGCTTCCAGAGGAGGGCGGACTGGCAGATGCTCCGCAGGCTCGGTGGAGGGGAGCTCTCCAACACCTGCCCACACCTGATAGACCAGGCTCTCTGCCTGCTCGGGCCGGGGCCGTACGAGGTGTTCGCCGACCTCCAGCACACCGTCGGCGCGGGCGACGCCGAAGACCACGTCAAGCTCTGCCTGAAGAAGGACGGCGTCGTGGCGGATATCGAGAGCAGCTTCTGCGTCGCGCTCCCCCAGCCCGAGTGGCTGATCTTCGGCACGCAGGGTGCCGTGTCCGGGTCGAGCCACGAGCTCGTCGTGCGCTGGCTCGACCCCTCCGCGCTCGCCGAGATCGAGGTGGACGAGGGACCGGCGCCGGAGCGGAGGTACGGCACGGGCGAGCAGATCGAGTGGCACGAGGAGGTGCTGCGGCCCGAGCAGGAGCGCAGCCCGGCGCTGCTCTTCTACGACCACCTTTGGGGGACCCTGCGGGAGGGCGCGCCCGTGTTCGTGACCCCCGAGAGCGTCCGCGAGCAGATCGAGATCATCGAGCGGGCCCGGGAGCAGACCGGGTTCCGGTAGCCCTGAATCACAGGAGGTGCCGCGTGAGTGGAGAGACCCCAGGAGTCGGCGCGACGAGCCTCGGATGGAAGGGGCACGGCCTGCCGAGCGTGCTCGACCAGCTCAGGGAGCTCGGCGGGGAGTGCCTCGAGCTGAACAGCCGCCCGGGGCTCCACGCCGGACTCGTGGTGGACGAGCGCACGGCCCCCCAGGTGCGCGGGTGGGCGGAGGACGCCGGCATCCGCATCGAGAGCGTCGCGGGCTACAACGACTTCTCGAACCCCGACCCCGCCGCCCTCCGGGAAGAGGAGGCGCGCCTCTTCACCGCGTGCGAGATGGCCTCCAGGCTCGGCGCCCGGATCGTCCGGGCGTTCGTCGCGGACGTGCACCCGGGTCTCGACTTCGAGTCCGTTCGCCCGCACGTGATCGAGGCGTTCAGGTGGGTGGCAAGCCGTGCGAGGGGGCTCGGGATCACGCTCGCGATGGAGAACCACGGCAGGCTCGTGAACGACGGCGCGATCCTCGCCTCGCTCGTCCAGGAGATCGGGGAGGACAACGTCCGGATCACCCTCGACACGGGCAACTTCGCGTGGACCGGACACGATGCCGAGCAGGTGGCAGCCGACTTCGACGCGGTCCTGCCGTACGTGGTCAGCGTGCACGTCAAGGACGGCGTGTGGAGGGACGGCTCGTTCGAGTTCGTGCCCGCGGGCGAGGGCGAGCTCCCGCTCGCCGAGCTGGTCCGACGGCTCGTCGCGCGTGGATTCAGCGGTCCCATCTACAGCGAGTACGAGGGCTCGGGCGACTTCCTCGAGGGCACGCGCACGAGCATCGCCTTCCTCAAGCGGTGCGTGCGGGACGCCACCCGGACGGCGACGTGACGGCCCGGGTGGGGTTCGCCATAGTCGGCTCGGGCAACATCGCGGGGGTGCACGCCCGGGCGATCTCAGAGACGCCCCGTGCGCGGGTGGCAGTCGTCTGCGGTCGAAACGAGCGCACGGCTCGGGACCTCGCGGAGGCGTGCGGGGCGGATTGGACGACCGACCTCGCCGGTGCCCTGGCCAGGCCCGACGTCCACGCCGTCTCGGTATGCACGCCCTCGGGAACGCACGCCGAGATCGCAGAGCAGGCGGCTGGGGCTGGCAAGCACCTGCTCGTCGAGAAGCCCATCGAGGTCACGCTGCCCAGGGCGGACAGGGTGATCGCCGCGGCCCGGGCTCACGGCGTGCTCCTCGCCTGCGTCTTCCCCTACCGCTTCAGGCGCGGGGTGGCGGAGGCCCTGAGGGCGCTGGAGTCGGGAAGACTCGGACGCCTCGCGCTCGCCTCCGCCGAGGTCAGGTGGTTCCGGCCCCGGTCGTACTACGAGGGCACCTGGCGCGGCACGTGGGAGCTAGACGGCGGCGGAGCGCTGATGAACCAGTCCATCCACACGATAGACCTGCTGCAGTGGCTCGGGGGGCCGGTCGAGAGCGTGTACGGCCGCACCGCGACCGTCGCACACGACATCCGCACGGAGGACGCCGCGTCGGCGGTGCTGGAGCTCAGGAGCGGCGCAACCGCTACGATCCAGGGCTCGACGGCGTGCTGGCCCGGAGAGCCGGCGCGCGTGGGTTTCTACGGCGAGCGCGGCACAATCGTCCTGGAGGAGGGGCGCATCGTCGCCTGGCAGCTCTCGGACGCGCCTCCGGGAGAGGAGCGGCGAATGCTCGCACTCGAGGCAGCGGATGGCAGCGGCTCGCGCGATCCGATGGCGATCGGGCACAAGGCTCACAGGCTGCAGGTCCTCGACCTCGTGCGCGCGATCCTCGAGGGCGGGCAGCCAGCCATACCGGGCGAGGAAGCGCGCAGGCCCGTCGAGCTCATACGGGCGATCTACCACTCGGCCCGGACCGGCCGGGCCGTCCGACTGCCGTTCGACGACGTGGAAGACAACCCGCAGGGAAGGAGCACATCTTGAGCGTGGTGACCGAGGAGATCTTGGACGGCCTGAGGGTGAGAGTGTACCCGACGCGGGACGAGATGGGTCGCGCTGCCGCTCGGGACGTCGCGGACAGGATGCGAGGGCTGCTGGCGTCACAAGGGCGCGTGAGGATGGTGTTCGCCTCGGCGCCCTCCCAGAACGAGCTCCTGGACCACCTGGTCCGTGCCGAGGGGCTCGACTGGTCCCGCGTGACGGCGTTCCACATGGACGAGTACATCGGCCTCGAGCCCGATGCACCCCAGAGCTTCGGCAGGTTCCTCCGCGACCGGCTCTTCGACCTCGTCCACCCGGGCCGAGTGCACCTGATAGACAGCACGAGGCCCGCGGGGGAGGAGTGCGAGAGGTACGCCGCGCTCCTCGCGGAGGCTCCGGTAGACATCGTGTGCCTGGGCATCGGCGAGAACGGGCACATCGCGTTCAACGATCCCGAGGTCGCGGACTTCGAGGACCCGCTGCCCGTCAAGGTGGTGGAGCTCGACGAGAGATCGCGGCAGCAGCAGGTCAACGACGGCTGCTTCGATACGCTGGACTCGGTGCCCAGGCACGCGATCACGCTCACGATCCCGATGCTCTTATCCGGACGCGCGCTCTTCTGCGTCGTGCCCGGCCCGACGAAGCGCGAGGCCGTCCGGGCCACGCTGCGCGGCCCGGTGTCGCCCGAGTGCCCCGCCTCCGTCCTGCGCCGCCACCCCGACTGCACACTCTACCTGGACGCCGACTCCTACGAGGCGTGAGGCCGTGATCCTTGAGGGAAGGCTGGTCGAGGACGGCCGCCGAGTACGGGTGGAGACCTCGGGCGAGCGCATATCCTCCGTGCGGGAGGTCGCGGGCGCGCCGGACGTCTGGATCGCCCCCGGCCTGCTCGACCTCCAGGTGAACGGCTACGCCGGGCTCGACCTGAACACGCCGGACGTGACCCCGGAGACGGTGACCGGGCTGACTCGCTCCCTGTGGGCGCTCGGCGTCACCGGCTTCTGCCCCACCGTGATCACAGGCCCTCGTGACCGGATGCTCCGGTCGCTCGAGGCGGTCGCCGGGGCCTGCGACCACGACACCCTGACCGCGAGGACGGTGCTGGGCGTGCACGTCGAGGGGCCTCACATCTCGCCTGAGGACGGCCCGCGGGGAGCCCACCCGATCGAGTACGTCCGCCCTCCGGACCTAGAGGAGTACCCCGCGTGGCAGGGGGCGTCGGGCGGTAGGGTGAGGATAGTTACGCTCTCGCCCGAGTATCTGGAGGCGCCGGAGTACGTGTGTGCGATCGTCCGGGACGGCGTCGTGGCCGCGATCGGGCACACGGCCGCGACGGGCGAACAGATACGTGCGGCGGTCGAGGCGGGCGCCCGCCTCTCCACCCATCTCGGCAACGGCGCGCACGCGCTCCTGCCCAGGCACCCGAACTACATCTGGGACCAGCTCGCGGAGGACAGGCTCTTCGCGAGCTTCATCTTCGACGGCCACCACCTGCCTCCCCCGGTCATGAAAGCGATGCTGCGCGCGAAGGGGCTGGAGAGGAGCATCCTTGTGAGCGACGCAGTGGCGGTCGCCGGCCTGCCCCCGGGCGTGTACGAGACGCCGGTCGGGGGGAGGGTGGAGCTGTTACCCGACGGGAGGCTAAACCTGTACGGCACCTCGCTGCTCGCGGGCTCGACCGGCTCCCTGCTCGATGGGGTCACGAACGCCGCGCGCCACACTGACGCCTCCCTCGCCGAAGCCTTTCGACTCGCGAGCTTCAACCCCGCCCGGCTGCTCGGCCTCGAGGACCGGGGCACGATCCGCGAGGGCGCGCGCGCCGACCTCGTCGCGCTCTCGCAGGACCCGGCCACCGGCCGCCACAGCGCCGTAGTCACGTTACTCGGGGGAGAGGTAGTGTACTCCGACGGCTCGCACTGAGCGTACCCATGCTACTTTCGCCGAGCCGCAAGGGAGGAGCTACCGGCGTCCGATCCCGACACGCAGCTCGCGGGCGCGCCGGGCGTCCTCCGGCGAAGACGGCTTGCGGCTGTAGCGTGCCCGCTGGTACAGATCTGCGAGATCCCGCAAGGATCCCGACGTGTGCCTGGCCGCGAACTCGCCCACGGTCTCGCCCGGGTCCCTGCTCTCTCCGTCTTCCTCCAGAGACCTCTCGACCTGACGATACGTGCGTCGGACGTCAGCAGTGTGCCTCCAGACGGGGTCGAGCAGCAGATCAGCGAGAGGGTCGGGCTTCGGCGACAGCACCCGTCGCCGGATGCCGTGCGCGAGGGTCGCCACCGTCCCACCAAGGTCCGGGCCGCGCCACGCGGACTCGCGCCTCTCCCCTCTGGTGGACGGGCGAGCGTATCGCCGCCGCACGAGGAACAACACTATCGCCGCGGCCAGGACGAAGAGCCACGGCAGCAGAGAGACACCGCCACCGGCTGCGGCACCGCCCGCTCCGTGAGAGACGTGCCGGAGGGTCCTGTGCTCGAGGTCAGGAGGACTGCCCCTGCCCAGCACGAGACGCGCGAGGCTCAGGACGGCCTCCGCAACCAACCCAGCGGCCGCGCCCGCCACGCTGGCGACTGCGCTGACGGCATCGCGTGCGGAGGAGATCGCCTCGTCTCCCCGCCCGGACAAAGCGAGCCCCAGCACGCCCACCAGCGCGAGCATCACGGCGAAAGGCAACAGAGCGGACGGCAGCCAGGTCACGAGCGAGGCGATTCCCGCCGAGCGCAGGTCCCGCAGCCCGGCAAATGCCGAGGCGAGGAAGCCGAGCAGGAAGAACGCGAGGATGTAGCGAGCAAGGTACAGCACCGTGCCGTCGCTCGTGCCCAGCGAGGCCATCATACCCACCGCGAGCACCACCACGATCAGGGGGGCCGCGTGGAGCAGGCCCTCCACCGATTCCGGGCCGGCGTCACGGCGCCGCACAGACGCCCTCCACCAGAGCGCGAGCAGCGCTCCGAGCAGGAGAGGTACGCTCCTGTCGGCGCCACTCGGAAGCAGGACCAGAGCCCGGATGGAATCCACCGGCCAGTGAGCATCGAGCAGGGGGCGGTCGGCGTAGGCGGAGGCGTGCACCGCGAGCAGGAACGCGATCAGAGCTCCAAGCCCGATCAGGGCTCTCCTCATCCCACGGCTCAGGTTCTCCACGACGCTCAGAAAGAGCAGCGCCCCACAGCCGAGCGTCCACAGCTCGAGCCAGCTCACCGGAGCGAGGGCGGGCGAGCGCGCAACGACGACCAGGAGCAGGTACAGCAGCGCCGACTCCGCTCCCAGGAGCAGAGCGGGCGCGATCTGGAATCGAAGCGATACGATGCCCGGTTTCATGCCGCCTCGTCCGCATCTCTCGGGTTGGCCAGGGCTCGGACGTCCACCAGATCCACGCACATCCCGAGTCCCCGCCACGCCTCGATCCTGCCCGAGAGGGCAGGAGCCCCCCTCGCGGTCACTACGACCACCTCCGTGCCCGGTGGCAGGCCGTACGTTGCCGCTCGCAGCAGGTCCTCGATCGGCACGGTCCTGAAGTACGCCGGGACGCGGGCGAGCACGTCCATCACCGCAGCGAAGAGCCTGTCGCCTCGTCCGACCCCGACCCTGATCGTCCGCCTGCCCCCGCGCATCACGCCGTTGACGTACAGTCCCATCGCCGAGCGCTCCCTGAAGGCTCTACTCGCCAGGGTCGCCGCCGCGCTTATCGCCCGCTCTACGAGCGCGACGTCGGTGCCCGCCCCCGGCTCGTCGGAGGTGGCCATATCGAGGAAGATCGCCAGGCACCGCTCCGTGGTGGGTCGCCGCAGCTTGGAGTGCAACTCCCCGCTTCTGGCCGTGGCCCTCCAGTGAATGAGGGCTATACTATCGCCCTCGGCGTAGGGTCGCGCGCCCACGACGTTCATGGGATCCTCCACGAGCGCCCGAGCGTCCCGCCTGCCCTCGACCGGCGATTTGGGGCGGAGCGAGCTTACGGGCAGGGGGATCGGCAGCGGATACGCGAGCACTCGCAGGTCCAGATCCAGATCCCGCGTCGTACGATATAGCCCCAGCGGATCACCCGCTTCGAGCCTCACGGGGCCGATACGATGCTCGCCCCGCGCCCGGCAGCGTACGCGGTAGTCCCAGCTCACGCGCTCGTACCATCCGGCGGTCGTGCGGCGAAGCCAGCACAATCGCCTGCCGCTCTCGACCGCGCGGGTCTGCACCTCCACCTCCTGTTCATCCAGCGGCAGGAGTGCCGAGTCAACCGTACAGGCCACGGCGATCCACGGCACGAGCAGCGGCTTGGAGTTGGTGACTGTCAGGCCGATGGCGAGGCGCTCGCCCGTCGTGAGGCGATCCGAGGACACGGAGATATTGCAGGAAACGCGTGCGAGCGCCGCCCGCGACCACAGCCAGCAGGTGAGCACGACGGCGAGCAGTAACAGGCCCAGCAGGCCGAGGGGCGGACTGCTAGTCACGAGCGCAAGAGCGAGGACGGCGCCCGCCGCGACGATCCAGGAATTGCTGCGCTCGTTCCATATCCCGCCCATCGGTACGCTCCGGGCTCCTGAGGTCGCCTGCCGCTCCCGCAGGACTACAACGACTCCTTCGACTCATCTCTCCAAGCTGGTCGCTACCCTACAAGTCCTCATCATACAACTACTCCCCATGTGAGTGGTTAGGATCAGATTAAAGTCTTGGTCAACGTTTGGTAAACGGGCAAGGCATCCGCAGCAGCGAAATGATAGAGTGTGACCGAGGGCCGCCGGGTAGCGGGAGCGCGGAACGATGGCAAGACCTGATGGTGAGAGGACGCTCGTGATGATGGCGGGGCCGCCTGGCTCGGGCAAGACGACGCTCGCCCTGGAGCTATCGAGGCTGCTCGGATGGCCCACGGTGGACAAGGACACGCTCAAGTCGCCCATGCTGGAGTCCGGGATCCCGGAGGAGATCGCCGGACGCGCCTCCTATGAGCTGATGTTCGAGGTGGGACGCGACCTGCTGATCCGCCAGGGGTTCTCGGTCATCCTCGACAGCCCCGCCGGATATCCGACAGTGATCGAGCGCGCGCACGCGCTGGCGGGCAAGGCCGGAGCCGGGCTCAGGTTCGTGCTGTGCCTGGCCGATGCTCCGCTCAGGAACGCGCGACTGGCAGGACGCACGGCCCGCCCCTCCCAGTGGAGCGCGGACACGGGCACACTGGACGACGGCACTGAGAGGTGGGGCGCGCTGCTGCCGCCCGATGCGCTGCGCATCCACACGGACGTGCCCCGTTCCGAGTTGATCCCCCAGATCCTGCGCTATCTCCAGGTACCGGATCGTCACTCCGAAGGATCACCCGCTTGAAGCTGGCCGTGAACTACTCGCCTCAGGCCGCCGACCTGCTTCGGGAGGGCGTCATCGGCTTCGACGTCTGGAAGTGCTCGCCGTGGCCCGAGCTCGTCTCGGCTTCGCGCCGGACCCGTCTGCCCCTGTACCTCCACTTCGATCTGCAGGCGGGGACGGGGGAGGTCGAGGACTACGACCTGGACGAGGTGGCCGCTCAGCGGGCCGAGACCGGTACCCCCTACGTGAACCTGCACGTCACGGCACAGCGCTCGGACTACCTCCACATCCCCGTCGAGAGCCGGGAGCGGGCTCACGCGGACGAGGTCCTCGAGAGGACGGCGCGGGATGTTCGGGCCGTCGCGGACCGATTCGGCGCCGGGCACGTGATCCTCGAGAACCTGCCGTATCGCGGTCCGGACGCCAATAGGCTGCGCGTGACACACGAGGGAGAGTTCCTCAGGCACCTGTGCGACGCGACCGGATGCGGGTTCCTGCTCGACGTCGCACACGCCCGTACCGCGGCGCACCACCTGGGACTAGACGGGCACGAGTACCTGTCATCCCTGCCCGTGCACCGCCTGAGGGAGCTGCACGTGACCGGGGTGGACCGCGACGAGCAGGGGAGGCTGCGCGAGCACATGCCGCTGGGGGAGGAGGATTGGGAGCTATTGGAGTGGTGTCTGGACAGAGTCCGCGAGGGCGCGTGGGCGCACCCCTGGGCGCTCGCGTTCGAGTACGGCGGGATCGGCCCGGTGTTCGAGTGGCGCAGCGAGGCGGGGGTGCTCGCCGAGCAGGTGCCGAGGCTCGCCGACCTGGTAGCTTCGCTGCCGAGGAGCGGCTGACAGGGCTCGGGGCGAGACGCATGGTCCGTTGCGTAATCGTGACCGAATACGGCCCGCCCCTTTTCGGACTGGACGAGTCCCCGCGGCTACTCCGAGGCGGGGGTCGTGACCGTGGTGTCGAGCGGCAGGCGGGTATCGTCCCTGCCCTCGATGAAGTCCTCGACCATCCTGCGGGCCACGTCGTCGTGGTACTGCACCGGCGGGCTCTTCATGAAATAGGCGGAGGGCCCGGCGAGGGTGCCCGCGAGGCCGCGGTCGAGCGCCAGCTTCGCGCACCTCACGGCGTCTATCACCACGCCCGCGCTGTTCGGGCTGTCCCACACCTCGAGCTTCAGCTCGACGCTCATCGGCACGTTCCCGAACGTCGTGCCCTCCATCCGGATGTGGCACCACTTGCGGTCCTCGAGCCAGGGCACGTAGTCGCTCGGCCCGACATGGATGTTCTTCTCGTCTAGCTGCGTGTGGTCGAGCTGGCTCGTGACGGCGTTCGTCTTCGAGATCTTCTTGCTCTCCAGGCGGTCGCGCTCGAGCATGTTGTAGAAGTCGGTGTTGCCGCCGAAGTTGAGCTGGTAGGTGCGCTCGAGCTTCACGCCGCGCTCCTCGAACAGGCGGGTGAGCACACGGTGGGTGATCGTGGCCCCCACCTGGCTCTTGATATCGTCGCCGATGATCGGCAGCCCCCTCTCGAGGAACCGGCGCTGCCAGTACTCCTCGCGCCCGATGAACACGGGGATGCAGTTGACGAACGCGCAGCCCGCCTCGAGCACCTGCTCGACGTACCACTTCGTCGCCATCTCGCTCCCGACCGGCAGGTAGTTCACCACGACGTCCGTGCCGGTGTCGCGGAGCACCTTCACGATGTTCGCGGTCTGCCCCGGCGCCTTCGTGATCATCTTGCTCAGGTACAGCCCCAGGCCGTCGTGGGTCATGCCCCGGTGAACCGGCACGCCCTTGAACGGCACGTCCGCGAACCTGATCGTGTTGTTCGGCTCCGCCCAGATCGCCTCGCTCAGGTCCCTGCCGACCTTCGTGGCGTTTATGTCGAACGCCGCGCTGAACTCGACGTCCCCCACGTGATACCCGCCGAGGTCCACGTGCATCAGCCCCGGCACCGACTCCGCGGGGTCGGCGTCCCTGTAGAACTCGACGCCCTGCACGAACGACGACGCGCAGTTCCCCACGCCGATTATGGCGACCCTCACCTTCTTGTCCGACAAACCCCAGGGCTCCTTTCGAGTGATCCGTTACCGTGACGGGCGGCGCGGACGGCCCACCCTCCGCGCGCCGGTGGCAGCAGTTTCGCAGTTGTTCGCACCTCTTGTCAAGCGCGCGAGATCGCCGGCGCGTGCCCCATCCCCGATCCGACCCCCATTTCGCGCCGGACAGGACCCGCGCGGCGGAGCCGCTTCCCGGAGGTGTTCTGACCAGGTATCGGTTCGCTCCCGGCACGATCTCCAAACCTATGTCATAAAACTTGACAAGCATAGTTAGATTTGGTACATTAAGCTCGGAATCCGGTGGAGCCACTCCGCCGGGGTCATAATCGAACACTCTTCGAGAGGAGGTGATGGTTATGGCACTGCAGATCTGGGACCCGTTCCGGGATGTTCTAAGTCTTCGGGATGCCATGGACAGGCTGTTCGAGTCCAGCTTCGTCCGGCCCTGGGCTCAGGGCACGATCTGGATGCCGCTGGACGTGGAGGAGACCGATAACGAGTACGTGGTCCATGCGGTGCTGCCCGGCTTCAGCCCGGAGGACGTGAACGTGACGGTCAGCGGCGACACCCTCACGATCCGGGCCGAGCACAGGCCGGAGGAGGGCAAGACCTATCTCGTCAGGGAGATCCCGCGCGGCACCGTGACCCGCACGATCACGTTCCCGGCTGCCGTCGAGGGTGACCAGGCGCACGCCGAGTACGTGAACGGTGAGCTGGTACTCACTATCCCGAAGGCCGAGGAGGTGCGCCCGAAGCAGATCAAGATCAACGTGGACGAGCAGAAGCAGCTGGCCGCGGCCAGGTGATACCGCCAGTTCGGTGTACCGAAAACGGGGGAGACCCATTCAGGTCTCCCCCGTTTTCGTGTGCGTACGCCACGGCACCCGAGGCCTGCCGCAGACTGCGACCACGGCCGGGTTCGCCGAGCGAGGACGATCTGCAACGCGCGAGCCCACGGTGTCGCGACTGTGATTCATCGGGGGGCTGGCGCGTTGTAACCATCAGAGGATTGCATCGCACGAACGGTCCGGAGAGGGGATTCCAACCGTCCCCTCCGGGTAAGAAAATGAGGACGAGTGGAGGGTAGGATCCTGGATCTGGTCGAGGTGTGTGCCGGTCTTGCGCTGATCTACGCGTGCCTCTGGTGGTCCTTTCGCAATCTGGCCGACGTGCTGTACTCCGAGGGCAGCCCGCGCCGGGTGAGGAGACGGTTCGTGCTGCTACCCGCGGTGCTCGCGGTGCTCGTCGTGTGCCTGATGCCCGACGAGGCCGCCTCACGCTACATGGTGGAGGTGGCCGTGTACGTCTCGATCGCCGTGGCCCTCACCTGGGCCGTGTACTTCGGCGTATGCGTCTCCCGCGTGCGGTCGTTCGACTGGGACTGGAGCCACCTGGACGCCGTCGGGCTGGTGCGGTCGCTGATGTGGCTGCTGCTCGCGTGGCTCGTGCCGACGGTGGGGCTGGCGATCCACGACGCCGCGGTGCAGTCGGCGCAGGCCCTGCTCGCGGGTCGATAGCGTCCGGTATCTTCTGTATAACGTATAGCCTACTGACGGATCGGAGGCCAATCATGAGGTCAATCCGCATCGCACCACTTGGCGTCGTCGATAGGTGATTCGAGGTTCTTCTACGCCCACCTGGTCAAGCTACCCTCCTTCTGCGCCTTCCTCATCCCCATCGCAAACAGCAGTACGCCAATGGGCAGGGTGATCGCAGTGAAACCGAGCAGGAACAACAGATCCTCTCGTACAAGTAGGTTGCTCAATGATGCCCTCCCGCTGAGCAGGAGCCGAGCGGCGTGCAGCGCGTGAGTCTGAGGCAACCACCAACCTATCCTCTGCAACCACTCAGGCAGCACGGTCGGCGGGAAGTATATGCCCGAGAGCAGTGTCGCGGCGAACCCGAAGACTAGGTCCACAGGATTGGAGGCACCGCTCTTGACGCTCAACAGTGTGAACGTGCTCGCACCAGCAAGTCCCAGGCCAGTCAGCGCGAGCACCGCAAGCAAGATCGTCAACACGACGCCGGGCAGGTTCTGCACACGCACCGGGACGCCGAAGAACCCCACGCCCACTAGGAAGTACACGAGCGTGTACAGGCACGACTCGCAGTACGACTCGATCACCGTGCCGACCAGCATGGCCGATATCCCGCCCGGATGTTGTAAGTACACGTCAGTCCTCGCGCCCCAGTACCCATTGAGGCACGCTAGATAGTACGTGTTCAGGGTTCTGCTCATCAGCATGTTCAGCGCTACACCCGTGATAATGTAAGCGCCATAGTCCATCCCAGACTGCTGGACGGTGGGTACTCCCGGTGCTACGAGCCGCGCCATCATGTAGTAGATGATCGCCGAGGTGAACATCCCCACTATGCTGACGACGAAGCTGGAGAGGAAGAACGTCCAGTTGGCGAACTCGTTGTGTATCGCCGAGAGGACGAGCCCAAGCCACGGCCCCACTCCACCCCGCTTCAGCTCCTGGTTGGCCCCTACCTCTATCACGACTCCAGCCTCCTGCCGGTGATCCCGATGAACGCATCCTCCAGCGTCGTCTCCTGCTGCTCCAGCGAGAGAACGTTCACCCCGTGGTCCTTCAGCGTAGCGATCACGCTCTCGCAAGTCCGGTCTACGTCCTCGCAGTGCACCCGCAGCGACTCCTCCAGGCCCTCGCCGCCAACCGGAGACACAGCCGCCGTCAGCACACCCCCTATCTCCCTCACAGCCGCTAGCGCAGCTAGGGGCACCGGGCGGGTATGGATCTCGAGCACGGAGCGCTCTCCGGCGAGCCTTCTCAGTTCCAGTGGCGTCCCGTGTGCCACGACCTTCCCCCGATCCATGATCGCTATCCGACCGCAGAGCGCCTCCGCCTCGTTCATCCGGTGGGTTGTAAGGATCGCGGAGGTTCCCGTGTGGCCGATGAGCTGCGTGCGAATGAACTCCCGGACATCCCGCGCCCCCTCCGGATCGAGCCCAACGGTCGGCTCGTCTAGGAAGAACACGGGCGTGCGGACCATGAAGCCTTTTGCCAGCAGCATCCTCTGTCGCTGGCCTGCTGATAGCACATCCGGGGTTGCCCGCCTGTATTCCTCGAGCCCCAACCGCCCCAGTGTCTGGTCTATCCTCTCCTGCCGCTCCGATCTGCTCAGCCCGTACAGGCTCCCGAAGAAGTGCAGGTTCTGCTCGATGGTCAATCCCCAATCGAATCCGACCCAGTGGCCACTGCCCACAAGGTTGATCGAGAGGCGAACCTCATCTGGCTGGGTGCGCACGTTGTACCCATTGACGTACGCTTCCCCACCATCCAGCTTCAGCAGCGTGGCGAGACACTTGATGAGCGTGGTCTTGCCCGCGCCGTTCGGGCCGAGCAGCCCAAGCACCTCGCCGCGCGCCACCCGTAGGTCCACGCCGTTCAGCGCGCGGACGAACTCCGGCTTGTTGCGGTACTTGAGCAAGGTGCTGTAGAGCCACTGAAAGCTCCCCACGCTCGTGTCGCCCGGCAGCCCCTGCCGCCTCACAAACCGCTTCTCCAGCCCGTACACCTCCACCGCCCAGCGCTCCGGATCGGGCAGGATCTTCTGTACGCTAACCTTCTCTACAGCCACCTCGACAGCCTCCCGTCCGTCCTCGCCAGGTCAAGCCCGTATCTGAAGAGCCTCCAGCCGAGTGGGATCGCGATGAGCGCGTAGATCAACAGAATCAGCGCGTCCGCCACAAGCGGGGCCAGGGGCAGGTAGTGGTGCACCGGCAGGAGGGGGATGGCTCGCTCGCCGTACAGCGCGCGGCGTATCCCATCGAGCGCGTAGGTGTGCGGGATCAGGAGAGCAGCCCACTGCACCCACCCAGGAAGCACCTGCAGTGGGAAGTAGACCCCCGCCACCAGCCCCGAGACCGTCGTGACAGCAAATCGGATGGGGTCCTCGCCGTCGCGGGCATCGAGCGTGTACATGGAGCTTGCGGCCGCAAGCCCCAGCCCGGTGCAAGCCACCATCGCGGGTATCAGGACGGCCAGAAACGCGAGTATCCCCGGCGCGGACGGCCACGCGAACCCTAGGAATATAGTGCCCCCGACGAGGTAGATGGCTATACTGATGAGCGCGTCGACGTAGCGCCCGGCAGACATCCCGGTGACGAACACCGGCAGCCGTAGCGGGGAGGACAGGATCATCTCCAGGCGCGAGGACCAGTACGAGTCTATCAGGGCCTCGTGTGGCCCGGCGATGGCGGTGTTGAGCAGCAGGTTGAGAACGAGCCCGCTGATGACCCAAGTAATGTACCCACCGGGCAGGTGTCCGATGCCAGGGATTGATCTACCCAGGCTTGCGATGATTCCGTAGATGACGAGCGAGGACGCGGTCTGGGCAAGCCCCATCGAGTACGCGAACTTGAAGCGCGTCTGCATCAACAGCGAGCGCTTCACGAACATCCAGACCACGTCCAGCTCCCGCATTCGGCTGAGCGGCCCTGCTGCGGCCCATCTGTTGACTGGCTTCTCCGTGCTCATCTCAGCTTCTCCCGAGTCAGGTTGAAATAGACGTCCTCCATAGAGGGCTCCACCCACCTGACTGACGTAACCGGCACGCCCTCCGCCTCGAGTACCCGCTGCACGGTGTTCGGGTCGTTCACGGAATCGGGCCACCTCGGCCTCAGCCTCGCCTGCCCCGTCGTTACGTCCTCGAACTGCTCCAGCAGCTCGGCAAGCCCACACCTCTCCTGGACGCGCCTGCCGATTTCGGGGGTGTAGCCGCTCACCCGCATCTCGAGTATGGGCTCAGAGGCGTACTTCCGCCTGAGCGCGAAGGGCGCGTCGCAGGCCAGCAAGCGCCCCTCGTGCAGGATCGCCACTCGGTCGCACAGGATATCCGCCTCCTCCAGGTAGTGAGTGCTCATTATCACGGTCTGGCCGTTGCGCTCGTTCAGCTCTTCTTTGATGAACTCTCGGATAGTACGTGCGGCGTGCGGGTCGAGATGGGAGGTAGGCTCGTCGAGGATCACTATGGGTGTGCGGGCAACGAACGTCATCGCCAAGCTGAACTTCTGCTGCTCGCCCGCCGACCAGTTCCAGGAGTACTCGTTCGCTTTGTGCTCGATGCCGAGGCGTGCGAGCACGTAGTCAGCGCGCTCACGGGCCTGTCGCCTGGACAGGCCGCACATCTTGGCGCGGAACAGCAGGTTCTCGCGCCCGGTCAGCTGCGAAAGGGTGCCCAACCACCCGCCAGCCCTCGCGACCACTACCGATCGGCGTACGTCCGTCCGCTGGCGGAGCAGGTCGTACCCGTGCACAAAGCCCCCTCCAGCGTCGGGGTAGAGCAGGCAAGCTAGCATCTTCAGGAAGGTAGTCTTTCCCGCGCCGTTCGAGCCTATGATGCCGAAAAACTCTCCCCGCTCGACCGATAGACTGATCCCGTCCACCACCGTCTTCCTCTCTGGTGGACGGAGCGTGCGCTTCACGGCCTCAGCGACCGCTTTCGTAAACGACAGGTCTTCGCTGGCAGGCGTTACTGGGAACGTCTTCGTTAAGTTGTAGACACACACCTCGAATGCTGCCATACCCATAGGCTAGCTACTCTGCCATCCCTTCAGCCTCATCATCACCCGGAGAGTCTAGCCCGGCCGCTCCGGGCACCGGCTCCCGGGAGCCGGGCGAGCATCCAGCCGCCGTCCTCGGCGGGGCAGAGCCCTGAGCCCGCGCCCGGGGCCCCATTCTGCCAATGTGCCCGCACGGTGGCCCGGTATTCGTTAGAAGCTACTCCTCGGCGGGCTGGGCCTCCTCCTCGGGCTCTTCCTTGGGGCCAGGCTCCTCGAGCACGATCCCGAGGAAGCTCGAGAACTCGCGCGCGCAGACGAGCGCCTTCCTCCCTGACGGGGTTATCCTGTAGACGTTGCGGCGCGGGGACTCCACCCACCTGAACGCGCTGAGCTCGCGCACGTGGTGGTACACCGCGCCCTGCGTGAGCCCCGTGCCCTCGGTGAGCTCCTGCGCCGCGCGCTCCTTCTCCCACAGCAGCTGCAGCAGCCTCAGCCTCATCTCGTTGCCGAGCGCGCTGAACACCCTGGCCGCCTCGCTCACGTCGCCCTCCGGGCCTATGGGACCGACCGTCGTGACGCTGTTCCAGTAGCCGTTGCGGTTGCCGAGCACGAGCCCTATCTGCATCGCCGCAGAGGTCCCCTCCTCGGGCAGGATGCTCCTCAGCTCGTCGACCAGGTCACGCCCGGTAGTTCGCGCGGCACGCTCGCGCGGGCGCCCGACCGACTCGGCGATCTCCTCCACCCGCCCGCGCAGCTCCTCCAGCTCCCTCCTCAAGGTGTCCACCTCCTGACCCATCGCCCGACCTCCTTATAATACTGGTGCACTGATGAACTGATGTATTAATAACATTAAATTAACAGTGTGTCAAGAGGCCGGGTGCTGGGTGGGATCGAGGAGCCGTATACTGAAGGCACGTCCGCCGACCCGGGCCGCAGCTGAGGAGGTGCACAACATCGCAGACCAGAGCTTCTGGCACGTGCTCGCCCGGACGTGGGCGGCAGTGGCCTTCTTCCATCCGTACGTGCAGGAGAACGGCCGCGCCTGGGAGGAGGCCCTGGCCTCGCTGGCTCCGGAGGCGGAGGCCGTCGCCGGGGAGCCCGCGGTGTCCGAGGGCCAGATGGGGGTGCTCGAGTCGCTGCTCGCGAAGCTGGGCGACGATACGACGCGGCTCCTGCGTGGAGGGCCGCAGGAGCAAGTCGACGGCTCGCCGGACCGACCGTGTATTACTTACGAGACCCTCGACGGAGGCATTGCTTACGTGCGCGCCCGTAGCTGGTTCGACTTCAGGATCGGACCCGGCTACTTCGATGAGTGGCACCAGGCGACCCACGCGATGAACCACGCAGTCGAAGCCGCGAGCCTGTCCGGCGCGAACGCCCTCGTCCTCGACTTTCGGGAGACGCGCGGCGACCGCTCCGAGGACTCCGAGGCGCGCTACGTGTACGGGCGCATGCGCTCGGAGCTCGCCATGCGCCTGTTCGCGGAGCCGGTGAGGATGCCAGGGCCAGGACGCGTGCAGCGGGTCGGCTACGTGGACCCCGAGGAGCTGGGCGCGGCGCTCGGCGGGTACAGCGTGGAATGGGTGACCCAGGTGGGTGGCCGGGAGCTCGCAACTCACGAGCGCTCCTTCCGTGGCCCCGTCGTGGTGCTCACCGGGGAGGACACGAGCTCGCTGCTGGAGCCGTTGCTCGTGCTGCTGCAGGGCACGGGCCGGGCGGCGTGCGTGGGCCGCCGGGGGCGCCCGTACCGCTTCGGCGAGGACCTGATCCGGCTCTCCGACGACCTGTCGCTGCGCCTCGGGCGCTACGCCTTGATCTACCACGACCGTCCAGCGAGGTACGTGCCGGATATCGAGACCGACGACGCGCTCGGGGCCGCGCTGGCGATGCTGAGGGGCGAGCACGAGCGTCCGGAAGCCCGACGGGAGCAGCCCCAGCCCGTGGAAGCCTCGGCGGAGGAGCTGCCCTCGCGGGGGCATCGGGTGCTGGGCGCGATCAAGCTGTGGGCGGCGATGCGCGAGTTCTATCCTGTGCGCGAGCACCTCGAGCGATGGGACGCGGCGCTCCCGGCGGCGGTCCACGAGGTCGCGGAGGCGGGCACCCGAGAGGAGTACTTCCGGGCGTTGCAGCGGCTCTCGTCGTCCTGCGTCGGCGGCCACAACTTCGTGGTCTTCACGCGCGGTGGCTCGGCGCGGCACGCGAGCCGTCCGCACGGCCACGCGCTCCGGGTCCGCCTGGCGCGCTCCGACGGGCTCGTGCGAGTGTCGGCGCCCGTGGCTCAGGGCACGGGTGTCGGGCCCGGCGACGTGCTGGAGGCCGTGAATGGCGAACCGGTGGCAGAGCGGGAGGAGCGGCTGGCCTCCCTGTTCACGCG
>CADDYR010000036.1 GCA_902810765.1 Chloroflexota bacterium | reverse complement strand
GCGACCGCGTTCCGGCTCCCCCGAACGGGCGATGGACCGGCGGCGCGCGATGCGATCACGTGGTCGGTTGCTCGCCCCCGTCTACTGGAAGGCGTATGATGAAGCGGCTGCCGCCGGGTGGGGCCTCGACCCGGATCTCGCCGCCGTGCATCTCCACGATCTGGCGGCTGATGTACAGGCCCAGGCCCCACCCCTCCTGAACGCCCGGGCCGTGGCCACGCTCGAAGCGATCGAAGATCCGCTCCTGCTTCTCGGGCGGGATCCCGAGTCCGTGGTCCCGCACCGACAGCTCGACCCAGGCACCCTCGTGTCTGGACAGAGTAACCTCGATCTGCCCGCCATCCGGGCTGTACTTGACGGCGTTGTCCAGCAGGTTGGCCAGCACCTGCTCGAGGCGCATCGGGTCGGCCTGTGCCCTCACGTGCTTCTCGGCCTCGAGCGTGATGGTATGCCGGTCGCAAAACGCCTGAGTGTCCGATACGGCCTGCTCGACGAGGGCGGTTAAGTCCGTAGGTACATACTCCAGAGTCAGCTCGCCATCCTTCAGTCGGCCGACGTCCAGCAGCTGGTTGAGCAGGCGGGCGAGCTTGCCCGCGTGGCGCGTGATCACCTCGAGGGCGCTGCGAAGGCGCTCGGGATCGAGGTGTCCCTCCCGTCTCAGCTGGCGCATGAGCAGCTGGGAGTGGCCCAGCAGGCCGGTGAGGGGCGTACGCAGCTCGTGGGCTGCGATGGATAGGAACTCGTCGCGCAGCCGAAGCGCCACCTCGGCCTCGTGGTGGGCTGCCGCCTCGGACTCCAGGGCGGCGCGCAGCTCCTCCTCCGTTCTCTTCCGCTCCTCGATCTCAGCCTCCAGCCACCTCGCCCTCTGCTGCAGCACGGCGATGGCACGGAGACGGCTGTCCCTGCTGGGCAGCGCGACGTAGCTCTCGGCCGGGACGACGCGCGAGTGCGCCGCACAGACGTCGTCGAGCACCCTCGCGCGCCCCTCCCCACCGAGGCGCCCCATCGGGTAGGCACACAGCAGCGAGAAGGAATGGACCTTCAGCAGGCGGTTCCACAGACCCTCGAGCTGAACGGCGGCGTCGTAGGCCCCTTCGAGCACGAGGAGCGTCACCATCTCCCCGAAGATCTGGACCCGGCGCCCGCTTCCCACCGCCCGCGCGACCAGACCTCCCACGGACTCCGCGAAGCGCTCGGGGTCGGGGCTTCGATCCGCCATGAAGGTGCCGAGGAGCTCGTCCGCGTCCGCGGATACGTATGTGCCCGCGGCCCGCGCACCTGACAGATCCAGCCCGCTCGCCCGCAGCCGCTCCTCGAGGGCCGTCGCGTGCTCGCCCGTGGCTATGACGAGCCCGATGTCGCCACGACGGAGAGCGGTGCCTATGAAGTCGCCGGACGCGCTCAGAATGAAGTCGTCGGTCTCGTAGAACTGGACGACGTGCTCGGGCTTGTCTCCGTGCGACCATTCTGAGCGCCGAGTAGGGCCATCCTCGGTCTCTCGGCCGTAGACCGCCGTAGATCGGACACCACTAACCACGGGTTCGTCGGGGCCATACTTCATAACGCCTCGCGGTGTAGCACGGCTCGTGCCAGGTGGGGCTGATCGTCCGCGCGGGCGATTCAGGGAGCGATGGGCAGCGATACGTAGAAGCTGCTGCCCTTGCCCTCCTCGCTCTCGAACCAGATGCGTCCACCGTGCGCCTCCGCTATGGCCCTGGAGATGTACAGGCCCAGCCCCTTCCCCCTCGAGCCTCGAATGCCGAGCCTGGCGAACGGCTCGAACAACATGTGTCGGGACTCCGCGGGGATGCCGATGCCCTGATCCGACACCTCCACGACGACCTCGCGCCCGGTTGCGCGGACCATCACCCGCACCTCCCCGCCGTCCGGCGAGTACTTGACGGCGTTGGAGAGGAGGTTGGCGAACAGCTGGCCCAGCCGGTCGCGATCCCAGCTCCCCTCCACCCGCTCGGGCGCGGTCAGCGTGATATGATGATAGCTCGCGGTCGACCGCTGATGCTCCACGGTCTCGTGCAGCACCTCGACCAGGTCCAACCGCGTTGGCTGGACCTCGAAGTGGTGGGCACCGATGTGCACCGCGTCCTCGATGTCGTCTACCAGCCGCTCGATGCGCTGCGCGGCCGCCTCGATCGCCCGCAGCGATCGCACCTCATTGTCGCCGAGGCTGGACGGCGCCTGCCCAATCAGCAGGCCCACCCGGCCGAGAAGGATGGACAGAGGCTGCCTGAGGTCATGGGACACCATCGCCAGGAAGCGCTGCATGTACCGGTGCTCTTCCAGGACCTTGCGCTCGGTGACGTCGTGCACTGTGCCGACGACCCTGGCGGGCCTGCCGCCGGTGTCGCGCACGATCTCCCCACTCTGGTGCACGATGCGCACCTCGCCGCTCGGGCGCACGATGCGGTGCTCGAACTCGAACCTCCCGCCCGGGAACGCCTCACGCACGGACCTGTCCACCGCATCTCTGTCCTCCGGATGGACGTACCTCCTGAAGGACTCGAGAGTCCCATCGAATTCGCTGCGAGAGGTGCCGAATATCCGATAGATCTCGTCGGACCAGCCGATCCTGTCTCCGGCGATGTCCCACGTCCAGTGGCCGAGGTGGGCGATCCGCTGTGCCTCCGCGAGGCTGGCCTCGCTCGCGCGAAGCTCCCTCTCTACGCGAGCGTGCTCGGCGAGCAGGGCCTCGCGGATCTGCTCCTGGTCGGCGAGGGCCGCCTCCTGCGCCTGCTCGACGAACCCGACCGCCACCTCCGAGAGCAGCCGGGCCAGCCTCGGGTGCAGCGCCGCGAGCTCGGCAGGAGCCAGCCCCTCCGCGAGCTCGCGCGCTAGCACCTCCTCCGTCCTGCCTATGGTCTCGGAATGGAGGTAGTGAAGTCCGACGAGCGCCCGCCCCGCGGATCGAGCTCCCTCCCAGTCGGCGACGTCGGCGAACAGCACGGTGACCAGCCGGACGACCAGCTCTTCGAGGTGACGCCTGATCTCTCCGGAGGGCTCCGGCGAGAATCCGGTGGGCGCGATCGCCCTGTACCAGGAGTCGGCGATCTCACCACGTCGTGCCATCAGAGACTCGGCCCGTGAGGCCGGTACGGCCTGGCTCATCGGCTTGCTTCCCGGACTCCCAAGGCGCGGCTCCCGCGAGCAGCTACGGCTTGCGCCCGACGCCAGCGAGGTTCACGGACCGCTCCGGCTCGGCCAGCAACAGCTCGTCCGGCCCCTCTGGTCTCCACAGAGGCACGTACACCAGCCCCGGCTCGACGAGGTCGAGCCCCTCGAAGAACCTCTCGATCGCAGGGCGGGAGCGGAGCTTCACAGGGTTGGTCGTGCGTGCGTACAGCTCCTCGATGCGCCTCACGTGCTCGGCCGGCACCCCCTCGTAGGTGCCGTGCGTGAGCGCCAGGTAGCTGCCGGACGGCAGCGGCTCGAGCAGCGCGCTGACCAGACGGTACGCCTCCGAGTCGTCCGGTACGAAGAGCATCACCGAGACGATCAGCAACCCGATCGGCCTGTCGAAGTCGAGCAGTCGCCGGGTCTCGGGGTGGGCGAGGATGTAGTCCGGGTGCCGGGCATCGGCCTGGATGATGGTCGCCCGCGAGTTGTTTCTGAGGATCGCCTCGCTGTGGCGCACGGCCACGGGGTCGGAGTCCACGTACACCACGCGGGAGTCGGGCGCGGCTCGCTGGGCCACCTCGTGGGAGTTGCCGACCGTCGGGATGCCGGAGCCGATGTCCAGAAACTGCGTGATACCCTGCTGGACCAGGAAGGCGACCGCCCGGCGCAGGAAAGCGCGGTTGGCACGCATCACGAGGGGAGCATCGGGGTTCCCCTCGAGCACCTTGCGGGCGGCCGTGCGATCGACCTCGAAGTTGTGATACCCACCCAGGAAGTAGTCGTACATCCGCGCCGGACTCGGCTTGTCCAGCGATACTCCCTCGGGTAGCCAGGTGCGATCACTCATGCCCTTTCCCTCGCCGCTAAGGTAGAAGCAATGGTAAGTCAGGGGTCACATCGCTGTCAACGCTCCGCGATTTCTGATCCCCCACTGCCCGATCCAAATCGCGCGACACGGAGCGGCTACGCCGCGGTAAAGGACTTGCGATATCGGACCTGCATACCTCGAAAGGGGAGCAAGTAACAGCTGGAGGTAAGAGCTCTTGAAGCGTATATCGGTATCAATCGTCGCGCTGGTCGTCGGGGCGTTCGCCGTGGTCGCGTGCAGCACCGCAACGTCGCCGACGAAGACCACGGGCGGGGCGACCAAAGCTCCGTCTGTGTCGACCCGACCCGTCACGAAGGCGACCGCTCCGCCCGTCCCGACCACGGCCCCCACGACGACGAGCCCGGTGGCCTCTCCGACCACGGCAGCCCTGCCGACAACCACGGTCATCCCGATGGGGCCCACGGCGACGATCGCGCCGACCACGATCGGCAAAGCTCCGAGCGCGACGATGCCCCCCGGATTCAAGAAGTTCGTGTCCGGCAAGGGTGGCTACGTCATCGGCGTGCCGCAGGGCTGGACAGCGCGCTCCGTCAGCAGAGGCGGGCTCAGGATGGACATCTTCGAGGATCAGAGCGCTCCCGGAGTGAGGGTTGCGATCCTCCATCAAACGGTTCCCGCCATCCAGGGCCTCAGCCCGAGCCAGCTGATCAGGCAGGTGAGCCGGACGGGCTACGCGAACTACGTGAGGGTTGGGAAGATCAGGGTGGACGGCAAGCAGGCGACGCTGCTCAGGGCCAGCCGCAGGGGAGTGACGGTCGAGCAGGCGGTCTGGGCGAAGGGCCAGACCGTGTGGGTCGCCACGCTCAGCGGGCCCAGCGGCAGGCTGAAGGCGCACGAGAAGGAATTCAGGGAGATGCTCTCGACCCTCCACACGATCAGGTAGTCGGCATACACGATGTCCCCGGCGGGCTCCGAGAGCATCATCGGAGCCCGCCCGGACCCGCGGTCTTCGTGAGCCATCGGCATGTGTCATCCCTCATGGTCTCGCGCCCCACGCGACTCGTGTCATCCGGTTATCGGTCATTGCAAGATCGGCACGAACCCAAGAGCCACTGCCGCTCCCCACCCAAGCAGGATTACGCCCAGGGGCGCGCTGAGCCTCCGTCCCCAGCTCACGTTCTTCTCCAGCGCCATGATGGTCCCCAGCGCCAGCATCCAGCCGAGGTTCCCCGCACCCACCGCGAACATGATCAGCATCAGCGACCAGCAGCACCCCAGGCAAAACAGACCGTGGTGCACCCCGAGCCGGAAGACGTGCGATGCTTCGCGCCTTCCCCGCCAGTGCTCCGTGATGAAGCTCAATGGAGAGCGGCACCTGTCCAGGCACCTGTTCTTTAGCGGCGTGAACTGATAGACCCCGGCCAGGCCGATAGTGCCCGCGCTTATGAGCCAGGAGTTGGCATCGAGCCAGGTAGAGCGCTCCACCATCTCGTGGATGAACAGGTCGTTCAGGTAAGCCAGGACGCCGAAGAGCATCCAGACGCTGAGGTAGCCGGCGATGAGCAGGGTGACGAGCCGCAAGCGATCGTGCCGCTGGCGCATCAGGCGTTGGAACAGTACGATCAGCGGCAGGCTGATAGGCAGCATCATGGCGAGGATCATCAGGGTCCAGCCAGCTACGAACAGCAGCAACAACAGGACGTATTCGCGCACGAACCGCCCGCCGACGGCGGTAGCCACGAACCTGCCCAGCTCCTCGTGATCCAGGAATGGAGCGTATGGCGAGATACTCCATATCCAGAGCGCTATCCAGGCGAGCGCGACCAGCGCCACCATCAGAGCGATGAAGATCCGATTGTGGAGGGCGCGCGGTGCGGTCCACATAGACAAGGGTGCTCCTCCTTACGATAAGGGAGAGGAGGCAGCTGACGCGCGCCGCCTCCTCCCATCGGCTTCTCAGGCTGCCTCGAACCTGAAGTGCCCCTGAACCGCGTTATGGTTCTCGATGTTGATGTCCTGCAGGCCGTACTCCGAAGCGTTTCGGCGGTACTTCGTGGCCTTGCTCACGTAGGCGGGCGAGCCGGGGACCGTGGAGAACACTGTTTCCTGGAGCACGGTGGTCATCCCCGTGGCTCCCTGGTATGAGGCCATCTCGGCCTCGACGACCGGAGCCGTGCCCTTGCCGATGCTGAGCGAACCCTTGCCCTCGTCGACGGTGAAGGAGATCGGCGCCCTCTCCACCGCCACCACCTCGCCTATCAGCTGCGCCAGGTCGGCCACCGGCCCTCCCAGCTTGCCGGTGAACACGCTGAGCAGCGCCTCCTGCTGCTCGGGTGTGGCCCGGTCGTCCACGAAGACCGCCACCTTCCAGTTGCCCTCCAAGATGTTGCCGGGGATGTGAGGCAGGACGGCGAGGGTCAGGCCGGAGACGTTCGTGCCGTTGACCGTGCCCCTGTCGATTCGCCACGCCACCACCGCGTCGCAGGTGCCGCCGTCGGGGTCCTCGCCGATCCAGCAGGGGCAGAGCACCGCACAGTCGCACACCTCCAGCAGCCGTCCTTCCAGTTGATAAGCCATCGTCATCTCCTTTCCTCGCTCCCTTGCGAGCGTGTCGTCAGCATGTCGCCTCAGTGTGAATCGGGTATCGTTCTAACCGCGCTCGATCTATCCCCTCCTTTCAGGCGCGGGTCTCCGTTTGTTCACGGGAGCGTGCCTCCTCGCGCCGCGTCACTCGCTCTCTTCCGTTGCTGTTGCGGGCTATCATAGCCAGCGAGTGGCAAGGGACCGTCAACAGAACGTCAGAGGTAGATTCTCTGCCCTCGAGGTCGTAAAATTGCCCCACAAACGGCGATCGCTCGGTACCGTATCCGAGGTATACGCGTAATGGCGCGCCTGGAGCTCCGCCTGCTGGGGCCGATGCAGACAAGCTGTGATGGTCGGCCGGTGACTGGTCTTGCCTATGACAAGGTGCGCGCCCTGCTGTCGTACCTGGCGGTCGAGGGTGGACGTGCGCACAGCAGAGACGCCCTCGCCGGCCTGCTGTGGCCGGAACAGCCGGACGAGAGCGCCCACCACAACCTCAGGCAGGCGCTAGCGACCCTGCGCCGCGCAATCGGGGACCATACGGCTCATCCATCCTTCCTGCTCGTCAGCCGCGAAAGCATCCAGCTCAACCAGGACAGCGACTACTGGCTGGACGTGGCCGCCTTCACCGCTTTGCTGAGCGCCTGCGACCGGCATCCTCATCGGCGACTGGAGACCTGCTCGCAATGTGTACAGCGGATGGAGCAGGCCGTGGAGCTGTACAGGGGCGATTTCCTGGAGGAGTTCTCTCGCAGGCAGCGCGGAGTTCGAGGAGTGGGCTCTGTTGTGGCGGGAGAGGCTGCGGGATATGGCGCTGGATGCACTCAGCCGGGTGTGCGCGTACCACGAGTGGCGGGAGAGCTACGAGCAGGTACGCAAGGCGGCAAGGAGGCAGCTGGAGCTGGACCCCTGGCGGGAGGCGGCCCACCGCCAGCTGATGCGAGCCCTGCACCTGAGCGGAGAGCGCACGGCGGCGCTGGCCCAGTACCAGCGCTGTCGGCGGATCCTCGCCGAGGAGTTGGGAGTGGAGCCCGAGGAGGAGACCCAGGCCCTGTACGAGCGCATCCGGATGGCCAGGCCGGGCACTCTCGCTGTCTCTGGGAGGGGATCGGCCCCAACGTGGATCAACAACCTGCCCGAACAGCCCACACCGTTCATCGGACGGGAGCGGGAGCTGGCGGAGATAGCGGACCTGCTCTCCGACCCCGGCTGTCGGCTCCTCACCCTGACCGGACCCGGAGGCATCGGCAAGACCCGCCTGGCCCTGCAGGCGGCCAGACAGCAGGTGGAGCTGTTCTCCCACGGAGCCTGCTTCGTCTCGCTCGCCCCCGTGCGGTCGGTCGAACTGCTGGCCCCGGCCATCGCCGAATCGTTCGGGCTCGCGCTGTACGGTCGGGAGCCTCCTCAGGAGCAGTTCATCGAGCATCTGCGGGATCAGGAAAGGCTAATGGTGCTGGACAACTTCGAGCACCTCCTCGATGGAACACCACTCATCACGGCGATCCTACGGCGTGCCCCGCACACAAAGATAGTCGTCACGTCTCGCGAGCGCCTGAACGTGCAGGGCGAGTGGGTGTTCGAGGTCGAGGGGCTGGGCGTACCGAAAGACCTGGAGAGCGAGGACTTCGAAGCACACAGCGCGGTGAAGCTGTTCCTGCAGACCGCCCGCAGGTACCGGCCGCGCCTGGGGATCGAGGCCGGTGAGCGCGAGTACGTGGCCCGCATCTGCCGCCTGGTCGGCGGGGTGCCTCTCGGGATCGAGCTCGCCGCCGCCTGGTATCCGACACTCAGCTGTGGGGAGATAGCGGAGGAGATCGAGAAGAACCTCGACTTCCTGGCGACATCCCTGCAGGACGTACCCGAGCGGCACCGTAGTATTCGGGCGGCGTTCGATCATTCCTGGAACCTGCTCTCGGAGGAAGAGCGCAGCGTGTTCCGCAGGCTGTCCGTCTTCCGGGGCGGTTTCCACAGAGCGGCGGCGGAGGATGTGGCGGGAGCCTCTCTCCTTGCCCTGTCGGCGCTACTGTCCAAGTCGTTCGTACACAGGAACGCGGCCGAGAGATACGACCTCCACGAGCTGCTACGGCAATACGCGGAGGACAAGCTTCGGCAAGATCCATCGGACCACGAGCTTACCCGCGACCGCCACTGCGAGTACTACTTGAGGCTTCTCAGGGAGCGGGAGGAAGACCTGAGAGGGCGCAACCAGAGAGAGGCTCTGGAGGAGGTCGGCCAGGAGATCGGGAACGTGCGGTCGGCGTGGAGCTGGGCGATCCAGAAGGGGAAGCTGGAGCCGATAGCGAGCGCTGCCGACAGTCTGTGGCTGTTCTATGCGACCGGGCACGGCCGTTTCTGGGAGGGCGCGGAGGCGTTCGGCAGCGTGGCGGCGGCGCTGGAACAGAAGGAAGACTCGGGAAGAGAGCACGAGAGCGTGCTTGCGAAGGCCCTGACCAGGCAAGCCTCCTTCTGTTACCGGCTGGGCCTCTACGACGAGGCGAAGAGCCTGCTCCGCAGGAGTACTCAGCTGTCCCGCCGCGTGGGAGATCGGCGCGAGACGGCGTTCGCCCTGAACCACCTGGCAGCCGTCACGCACCTGTTGGGAGCGTATGAGGAGGAAGAGTGTCTGCTCGAGGAAAGCATCGCACTGTTCCGGTCGGCAGGTGATCACTGGGGAAGCGCCTACTCGCTGAACGATCTGGCGATGGCGAGCCATCTGCTCGGGGACAGCACTGCTGCGAGGAAGCTCTCGGACGAGAGCCTGGGTATATTCGGGCGATTGGGCGACAGGCGGGGAGCAGCCTTCGCGCTCAGCAACCTGGGAGTGGTCGCAGCTCACCTGGGCCAATACGACGACGCCATACGCCTGTACCAGGAGAGCCTCTCTCTGCGCCGGGAGACGGGCGACCAGTGGGGCGTGGCCTCATCGCTCGCCCAGCTCGGCGCTGCCAGCCGTGCGACGGGCGCATTCGATCAATCCAGACTATACCTACAGGAATCCCTGCGGACCGCGCTGGACGGCCGGGCGATGCCCGTGGTGCTGGATGCATTGGTTGAGCTCGCGGCGCTGCTTATAGATGAGGGGGAAGGCTCGCGGGCGCTTGCGATCCTGAGGGCGACGCTCCGACACCCTGCCAGCAACAAGGTCGCCCGAGACAGGGCCGAGGGACTGCTGCGTGAGCTCGGCGCGGAGCCTGAGGTCCGCCAGGCACCGGACAGCGAGGCCGACCGAACGATCGAAGACCTGTCCGAGGAGCACTTGCGTACGGAGGCCGATATCGAACCGGAGAGCTGACATCTCCCGCCGGCGGCATGGGGGCCGCTCCCGGCGAGGACCTCGCGCCTTCTCCGAGGTGATACCGGATCCGGGTGATGAGCCTGTCATCCCGAGGCCCCTCTACTGACTGTCATTCTGAGGCCGCGGGCCGAAGAATCTATCATCAGTGGGTGTGGGGTGATGCCTTGCAGATCCTTCGCTCAGGATGACAAGCGTGAGTGGCACGGGACGACAATGGGTAAGTGCTTACCCGGAGTCCGTATGAGGCTGCACTTCATGGCCTGTGCCCGCTTGGTGCTCCGCCAGCCCACTCCCCTCGGGGGCGAATGAGACGGACACTGGGGAGCACCTGATCCCATGAGAGCCGTCCCCACCCGTCCCCGGCACCGCTCTTGCAGGCGAAGGTGCCCGAGAAGGAGGGACGTGCGTGAGCGACATGGACGACCGGAGGCCGAACCCCGAGGTCGAGCGCGACCGCCAGGCGGGGGCCGACGCGGAGCAGGAGGAGATCAACTACCCTTACGACCGCCCGGGCTTCGGCACGCCGCAACAGGATAACCCCTTCGCGTCGGAGGACCTCAGGGAGGAGGCGGAGGAAGAACCGCGAGCCGACGAAGCGGAGTGATCTCCTCAGCGTCCGCCTCGCTGCACCAGTTTGTGCCTGATCCTCTCCAGCCTCTTCTCCAGCTCGCGCTGGGTCGTGCGTGTGCAGCGGTCGTGCGGGAGCTTCTCGAGGGCGATCAGAGCCATCCGCTCGGCGCGCTCGAGGTCGTTCAGTTCATGCTCGTAGTGCTTCGCCAGCTCGACAAATGGATACACCCCGTAGTCCTCGTCCGAGCTGACCATCGCCTCCAGCAGGTGGACTGGTCGCTCTGTCTGGCGGAGGAGGGGCAGGAGCCGGCGGCACGCCTCGTGCCTGGCCGGGCCGCACAGAGACTGCGAGAGCGCGCGCCTGTAGGCCCTTACCGCGCGATCGTGATCGCCTACGGCCTCGTAGAGTCGTCCGAGGCTGAAGAAGTCCTCGGGCGAGTACACTCTACCGCTGAAGGGGTCGTGGAACACCGCGGACGCGACGCTCGTGATCCCCAACAGCGTGAGGATGTCCTGGCGGTTGTGGTGGAACACCCGCAGGAGCGGCACAGGATCGCCGTCGGAGCAGTAGCGGCGGTAGATTCCCGGGATCAGGTCGCCACGCACGTCGTCCGTCCGTCTGAGCCCCAGGATGTTCGCCTCGAGCGACGTCAGCCGGCAGCTCTCGAGCCGCTCCCTCCACAGCCGCCTAGCAGGAGGCAGCATGTCCAGGTGCCGGAAGTTGCTCAGGCCGCACTCGATGCCGTTGAGCGCGAACCGCCCGGCGAGCATCGGCACGTCGAAGCCCTTGCCGTTGAACGTCACGAGCAGCGAGTGTCCGGCGAGCAGTTGTCGGACGGCGAGGAGCATCGGCCGCTCGTTGCCGGGATAGTCGAGGAAGTACTGTCGGATGTGGAATCGGTCGCCGCAAAAGAAACCGACCCCGACGAGGAAGACGAGTGTGTTGTCGTTGCGGTCGAGGCCGGTGGTCTCCAGGTCGAGGAACAGGGCGGAGGAGACGTCCGCCTGAACCAGCTCTGGATCGCGGCCCAGGGCGGACAGGCTCTCCACGCTGACCGTGAGAAATTCGCGGAGCCGCGATGGGCCGTGGCTGTGGCCGCCGTCGTAGGTCCGGACCGCCACGAAGCAGCGGCCGAGCTCGTTCTCGATCCACTCGCCCGGAATGAGCGCATCGAGCCGGTTCACGTCAGTCGTTTCCACGGCGCAATCCTCGATGGCGCCAACAGAAAGGCGTGAGAGCGCCCTTCTGTTGGCGTGCCCGGATTATACACCACGGCACGGGCCGGTGCAGCACCACCCGAGCGCTGGTATCATCGTGTGGAGGTGATGATGCAGCAGTTGTTCCCGACCCTCCGCGAGTGCAGTGTCGCGGACGTGTACTCCGAGCCCCCGCCCGAAGGCGCCCACGTCTTCATGAACGTCGTCACGACCGTGGATGGGCGGGCAGCCGTGCGCGGCACCAGCCACAACATAGGCACCGAGACGGATCACGCCCTGATGATGCGCATCCGGGGGCTCGCCGACGCGGTGGTGCACGGGGCCGGCACGCTCGAGCACGAGGGGATCGGCCCTGGAGTGCCGCGCGAGATCGCCGAGGAGCGCGTACGCAGGGGCCAGCGCCCGCAGCCGCTCACCGTGCTGATGGGGGGACGGCGCGGGGTGCGGCTGCGCGGCCGCCTGAAGGAGCTTGGGCCGGAAGAGCTCGTCGTCTTCGTGCCCGCGGACGCGAGCTCCGAGGAGCTGTCCGGGCACGCCACCGTCTACACCACGCACTCGGAGCACCCTGATCCGCGCGAGGTGGTCCGGGAGCTCGAGCGCCGTCATGGTGCGAGGCGCATACTCGTCGAGGGCGGGCCGACGATCTACAACGCGTTCCTGAGAGCGGGGCTGGTCCAGGAGCTGTTCTGGACGCTCGCACCGAAGGTGGTGGGCGGCGACGCCCCCGGCATGTTCTCCGGCCCCCCGCTTCCGGACGCACCGGTGGTACTGCAGCTGCGGAGCATGTACGCAAGCGACAGCGAGCTGTACCTGCGCTACTGCGTGGCGGAGGGAGACGGAACATAGCCCGGCGAGAGAGCCTGAGCACAGTGAGGGGGTGAGCTCACACCTCGCCTCCCGCACCCAAAGCTCCCCCGACCTGCCCCCTTTCTACACCGCCCGATCGCGAGCCCCGAACAGGCCATACAGCAGCGTGGCCAGGGGGTGAAGAAGATGATCACGACCAGCCAGAGCCACTGGCGGTTCCTCCCCGCCACCACGAGCCCCACGATCCACAGCACGATCGCGCCCAGGCTCTGGTACAGTAGAGTCCGCCCGCCCATCGCTGCTCACCTCCTCGTCGGGGCCAGCTGTCTCGCCGCGGCAGACGCTCCCACGGCAACACCTTCGTACCTAGCCGTGCCCCCTCCTCCGGCGGTGGGCATACCTGGGAACAGCCCCTGGAAGCTCCCCGCGCCACCCACCTTCGGCAAGGTGGACGGGTTGAGGTTCGTGCAGCCCGCCTCTATGAACGTCCCCTTGCGCTGAGCCGCTCCCACTTCAGAGGGGCTCGCGGACTCGACCGTGGCGAAGAAGAACTCGTTCTCGGAGAGTGGATGCTTGGCACTCACTGTGAGGGACCCTCCCGGGGAGAGCAGCTGGTTCTTGATCACGGGCTTGAGGGCTCTCTGAAGCTCCTGAGGAGACCTGGCACTCCTGAGCTTGGCCAGGTCCGATGCCCGGAACTCCAGGCTCACGCTCACGATCCTCGCTGGGGATGAGGAGCTGTTGGTGATCGTGACCGAAGGGGGGCTGGAGGAGCAGCTGGCCTTGACGGTGAGGTCGGTGTACTGCCCGCCCTGGGCGGACGCCGAGGCTGCGAGCGATGCCAAAAGTGCCACCGATGCCAGTAGTGGGGATATCAGCCTCATCTTCTTCTCCTTCTGTTGTGCTGACCTCTGTACGGAAGGCCTTGTGTGCGACCGGACGGTCTCGCTCGCCACCTCCTTTCGCTCCAATCCATGGATTGGAGCATTCGCTTAGGCACCTGAGCGGCACCGATTCGCAATATCGCGCCACCAGGCGAGCTTCCGTACTGCAAGAGAAGGGCCTTCGGAGCGCCAAGAGCCGGGCTCAGGGCTCACACCTTGTCCTGATGCAACCGGCCTTGGCCTCGAACTCCTCCGGTGCCCACCACCGGATCGCTCTAGTTGTCACGTTCTGTTCGTGGTGTCACGGCGGTCCCTGTCGCGGGATTCCAGTTGTCGGCTCAAGCCACGATAGTAGAAGTAGCTCCCTATGACTACCAGGAACCATCCGGCGATCAGGATGAGGTCCAGGGGCCTGAGGTGTCCTCTCTGCCTGTAGCCGTCAATGACATACAGGATGTAAGCTACCGCAAATACTACGGCGAGTACAGCCGTCCTCCTCAGGTAATTGAAGGGCTGACCTCTGTTGTATACACGTCTGAGAGCCAGCACCTCGTAGATCGCATACAACAGTAGTAACCAGACGGCTATGACTGACAGCCATCCAACGTGCCCGCTCGAAGGTATCGGTAGTGACGTAAATAACACGGCATGCGTAGTCACACGTGATCCATGCTCCATTTCTGGTCACCGGTTTGAGGGTCCGCTGGATGGCCTGCTGAGACCTCGCTCGCCTGAGCTTAGCCAGGTCGGTGACCTGAAACTACAATCACCACCTGAACCTATTTCGATTAGGATGGTCGTTCAGGCGCTCGACTGAGCGGCATACGAGAGCCCAAACCCCGTAACTCGAGGCCGCCGGAAAGCACAAGGCCGGCACCAGTACCCGGTAAAGCTTCGGATCCACGCCCAACAGAGCCAGCCCACCCAGGAGGAGAAAGTACAGTGGTAACAGCAGGCCCACGTATCGAAGGCGGACTCCAAGCCTCACAAGGGCCGCCACGGCCAGGACGAGCAGGATCAGCAGGGGAATGGCGAGCCAAAATGCCAGTACCATCTCAACCTCCAAATCACGATGCCGGGAGGATGAGCCTTCGCCACCCCGCTCACAGGCTCAGCCGGCAAACAGCCAGGGCGCGTACCTCCTGAGGTCATCGCCGAGCTCACCCTCGTTCCAGTTGGGATCGAACAACGTCAGCGGAGATCGTCTTCGGCGTACGGAAGCTGACCAACTCCCCCGCAGCCAGCTGCCTGTGAGAGATCACGGGCCTGGTGATCCGAGATGGATTGGTGGAGCTACTGATGGCGCTCACGATCTGGACTGCGAAGGGTGAGTCGTTCATGACCGTGACCACAGGGAGGGTTGGAGAAGCAGTCGGCCTTGAGGATGAGGTTCGGGAACCTTCCGCTCTGGGCCGAGGCATACGGTGCCGGAGATAGCAGGATCGCGAACGACGCCAAGATCGAGAACAGTGCCATCATTGAGCTCCTTGATCTACGTACCGTCATTCGCACAAGGAGGGGACCACATCCTCGTAATACAGGGCTCACCTTCTCCTCAGCACCCGGGGAGGCAAAGAATCGCCTGGCCAGAGTACGACTCGGTAGTGATCGCTGCCCTCCAGCCCGTTCGGACTAACCGTGTCCAGTCCTCCATAATAGATACGCACCCTATAGGTGCCTGGCGTAACTGTCAGACGAGGCGAGTCGGCAAAGTCGTCCGTTGGACCAGCGATGACGACTCGGCCGGAAGGGACATCGAGGCTGGCCTCCGCGATATGATCCCATGACTCCGGGTCATCCTCCGGCTCAGATCTGCGAACCTGTATCGTGACGGGCACGAGGTAGTTCCGGGCTGTGCCCACGCCTATCACCCCTGGTGCCACGGCTACCCGGTCCGAAGCAGACTGCTCGTTCCAGCTCTCTGCCAGATTGCCCCGCAACTGTTCGTCCTGCAGGAGGAACTGGGAGTAGTCAGCGAACACTTCCAGCTGCATATCTGGACCACGCTGGGTGTCCAAGTCCTAACCCCTCTGCCGTCGTGCGGCTGCACCGAGATATTCTCCCAGCAGCATTCCGCAAGTATACACGTCAAGACATCCCCTCGCGTTTTGGACCGAGTCGATCTGGCATCGGTTCGGCACAGCGTCCAAATCGTGTCAATCCCAGTCAAAATGACCGGGTGTGGAGGGTCCTCATCGCGTAGCTTGAGGGAAAGTCCAGCAGCAGCCTGACCCAGGTAGAGGGGCACACCGAGACCTCCATCCGGGCGAGGTCGAGCGGGCCACTTACGGCACCCCGCACGGCACCTCCACCTTCTCAAGCGGCAGGGGCTCGGGGAACAGGGCGAGGCTCGAGGCGCCCTCCACGACCGGACTCCCTTCTCACCGGCGGAGGGCCGTGGTCGCGCGGTGGCTGCTGAGGTGAAGTGCTGTCGGCTGTTGAACGCGACTCATCGAATCGGAGTTTATCCTGAATGATACAATTCGAAGATGGTGGGGGGAACAGTATCGGCACATTCTCTAATCCAGCGCTCCCGTAGGCACCGGTGGTACTGCAACTGCGGAGCGTGTACGAGAGCGCGGGCGAGCTGTACCTGCGCTACCCGGTAGCGACCGATGATGTGTCGTAGCTCCGGTGTGTAGCACTGCGTTTACACTTTGTAACGCGCCAGCGCTTCGCTGCAGTAGAATAATGTAACCATTCCGGGGCTCAGGTATGCCTGACGACCAAGGATAGTGAACATGACCACATCTCACGCAAAGAACGGCGCCGCGGGCGCTCCAGCGAGGCGCTCGCGGGAGCCCGGCGTAGTCGTCATCGGAGGCGGCACCGGCGCCTACAGCGCCCTGATGGGCCTGAAGCACGAGACGAGCAGGCTGTCTGCGATCATCACGATGGCCGACAGTGGCGGGAGCACCGGCAGGCTCAGGGACGAGTTCGGCCACCTGCCGCCGGGCGACCTCCGCAAGGCCCTCGTCGCGCTAGCCGCGGACGACGACACGAGCATGATGCTCCGCCGCCTGTTCGAGTATCGGTTCGACAAGGGCAACGGCCTCAGCGGTCACACCTTCGGCAACCTCTTCATCACGGCGCTCACCGAGATCACCGGCGGGACCGAGCAGGCGGTCGCGGAAGCGTCCCACATCCTCAACGTGCGGGGCAAGGTCATTCCGGTGACGCTGACCGACACCCACCTGGTCGCTGTGACTCGCGACGGGAGGGTGATCCGTGGGGAGACGAACATAGACGTCCGCAACGACGATGCGGACGTGCCGATAGAGAGGGTGTATCTCGATCCGGCCGCCGAGCCGAACCCCACGGCCGTCCAGGCGATCGAGGAGGCGGACGTGATCGTGCTCGGCCCGGGCGACCTGTACTCCTCGATCATCCCGAACCTGCTCGTCTCCGGCATACCGGACGCCATCCATCGCAGCAGGGCCGTCAAGGTCTACATCTGCAACATCATGACGAAGCATGGCGAGACGGACGGCTTCCGCGCATCCGACTTCATCCGGCAGATCCTGGCCTACCTCGGCCCCGAGGCAGCGCTCGACTACGCGATCGTGAACTACCACGAGCGGCTGCCAGGCGAGGTGCTGAAGCGCTACGCCGAGATGAAGCAGCTGCCCGTGACGATTGATCTGCCCGAGTGCTACGAGCTGGTGCCGAACCTCGTCGTGCGCCCGCTCACGAGGGTCGGAGCCTACGTCCGTCACGACCCCCACCTGCTCGCCGACGCGATCATGGAGGCGTACAGGCAGCACCAGGCCGAGCAGGGCAAGCCGTTGGAAGAGCTGGTCCCGACGCCGCTATAATCCCCCCAGGGGATACGTTTCGAGCAGGCACAGCAGTCCCGTAACGGCTAGGGGGATGACTTGGCTTTCAAGGTGCTTGTTGCCGACGCGATAGCGGAGGAAGGCATCGAGCTTCTGCGGCAGTCCGCGGAGGTCGACCTCAGGACCGGGCTCTCGGAGCGGGAGTTGATCGGCATCGTCGGCGACTACGACGCGCTCGTCGTCCGCAGCGAGACGAAGGTCACGGCGCCCATCCTCGAGGCCGGTGCCGGGCTGCAGGTCATCGCCCGCGCGGGCGTGGGCGTGGACAACGTGGACGTCGAGGCGGCGACGAAGCACGGGATACTCGTCGTGAACGCTCCGCTCGGCAACACGATCGCCGCCGCGGAGCACGCCTTCGCGCTGATGCTCGCGCTCGCCCGGCGCGTGCCCCAGGCCGACGCGTCGGTGCGGGCGGGCGAGTGGAAGCGCTCGAAGTTCCTGGGCGTCGAGCTCAAGGGCAAGACTTTGGGCATCGTCGGCCTGGGCAAGATAGGCATGGAGGTCGCCCGCAGAGCCCGCGCCTTCGGGATGAGTCTTGTGGGCTACGACCCGTACGTTCCGGCCTCCGCTACCGAGTCGCTCGGCGTGAAACTCTTCCCCCTCGACGAGGTGCTCTCGCAATCCGACGTCGTCACGGTCCACGTACCCCTCCTGCCGAGCACCCGAAACCTCATCGGCCGAAGGGAGCTCGAGAGCTGCAAGCCCGGCGCCCTCATCCTCAACGTTGCCCGGGGTGGGATCCTGGATGAGGCGGCCCTCGTCGAGGCGCTGGAGAGCGGACGCATCGGCGGCGCGGCGCTCGACGTGTACACGCGTGAGCCGCTGCCCGAGGACAGCCCGATCAGGAGTGCTCCGAACACCGTGCTCACGCCGCACTTGGGGGCGTCCACGCGAGAGGCGCAGGTGAAGGTGGCCATCGAGATCGCCGAGCAGGTCGTGGACGTGCTGAACGGCCGCCCGGTGAGGGGCGCGGTGAACGCCCCCGCCCTGCCGCCGGAGACGCTCGCGGAGGTCGGCCACTACATGGAGCTCGCGGACAAGCTCGGCCGCCTCTTCACCCAGCTCCACGGCCACAGCCTGAACTCGCTCGAGATCGTGTACTCGGGCGAGCTGGCCAACCGGGACACGCGCCCGCTGCGTGGAGCCGTGCTGCGTGGTCTGCTCGAGCCGATCAGCACCGAGCGCGTGAGCGTCGTCAACGCGGAGCTGATCGCGAGGGAGCGCGGTATCCACCTGAGCGAGACCACAGGGGTGGCCCGCGCCGGCTACACCAGCACGATCGAGCTGAAGAGCCCGGGGAGCAGCCTCGAGGGCACCGTCCTCGGCGAGGAGCTGCGCGTCATCGGGTTCAACGACTACCCCGTGGACTTCATCCCGAGCGGGCACTTCCTGTTCTGCCCGCACACGGACCGCCCCGGCGTCATCGGGGCGATCGGCACGGTGCTCGGCCGCAACAACGTCAACATCAGCGCGGCGATGAGCGGGCGCCTGGCCCCGCGCGGAGACACGATGCTCGTGCTCACGCTGGACGAGCCGGTGCCGGACGAGGTGTGTGAGCAGATCTGGAAAGAGGTCCCGGGTCTGCGCGGCCTCATACGCGCCCATCTGTGAGCCGATGAGCCCTCTCAGATCCACGACCATCTCGTTCATCGGGGCCGGCACCATGTCCGAGGCGATGATAGCGGGCGTGCTCAACAAGGGGCTGGTCGAGCCTCACCAGATACGAGCGAGCCATCCACGCGCCGAGCGCCGCGGCGAGCTCGCGGAGAGGTACGGCGTGAGCTGCGTCGCCTCGAACGCCGAGGCCGCCTGCCGGGGCAGCCTGGTCGTCCTCACCGTCAAGCCGCAGGTCCTCAAGCATGTCCTGCGTGAGCTGCGCGGGGAACTAAAGCCCGAGCAGACCGTTTTAAGTATTGTGGCGGGGGCGCCGATCGACGCGATAGCGACGGGGCTGCTTCACTCGGCGATAGGCCGGGCGATGCCGAACACGCCCGCGCAGATAGGCCGGGGGATGACGGTCTGGACGACCACGCCGCAGGTGCAGGAGAAGCAGCGCTCTCAGCTCCAGGCCCTCCTCGGGGCGCTCGGGCGAGAGCTCTGGGTGGACGACGAGAGGATGCTCGACATGGCGACCGCGCTCAGCGGCACCGGCCCTACCTACGTATTCCTGGTAATGGAGGCGCTGATAGACGCCGGCGTCCACATGGGCTTCTCCAGGCGCGTGTCCGAGGAGCTGGTGGAGCAGACGATGCTGGGCTCGGTGCTGTTCGCGCTGGAGTCGCACAAGCACCCGGCGGAGCTGCGCAACATGGTCACGTCCCCGGGCGGGACGTCCGCCGAGGCCATATATCAGATGGAGAAGGGCGGGCTGAGGACGGTGCTCTCGCGCGCGGTGTACGCCGCGTACGAGCGCACGCAGACCCTCAGCGAGGCGGTCACGAAGTCCGTGACCGGAGAGTAGGTCATCGGAGGCGAGAGGTGCTGAGAGTGTGGAGGCTGGCTGGCATAGCGCTCCTGATGGGGGGCCTCGTCGCGTGCGGGCAGGGTATGCCAGCCGGCGGCGGTCCGTCCCCCACCACATCCGCCCGAGCTCCCACGGCCACGCCGACGGCTACCTCGGCCCGGGCACCAACCCTCGCTCCGACCCGAACCATGCCACCCACCCCCACCGTCACGGCGGTGCTTCGGCCTCCGGGCGGGGCGGGACAGAAGCCGGAGGAGCAGAGGGCGATCCTCGCCGCGCGCCGGCTGGTGTCGCACAAGCAGCGCGTGCCGCTGGACAAGGTCGGGTTCGTGAGCATCAAGCCGAAGCAGTGGCCGAACACCGCCCTCGGGTGCCCAAAGCCGGGCATGTTCTACGCCCAGCACGTCACCCCCGGATACGTCGTGATGCTCAGGATCGGACACAGGACCTACGAGGTGCACACGGACCGAATGGGCACCGCGGTGATGTGCGCCCGGAGTAGGTCATAGCTCTTCACGTCGTGGCGATCCCCTCGAGGTGGTTGATCTCGAGCAGGCGGCCCGAGGACGAGATGTGGACCGCCACGACGTCGATCCGCCAGTCTGGCTCCGCGCCGTCCTCGCAGCGCTCGCTCAGCCAGAGCTGAGCCAGAGAGCCCAGGCGCTCGAGCTTCGCGCGGGTGAGCGACTCCTCCGGCGAGCCCGCGGCCTCCCCGCGCCTGGTGCGCACCTCGACGAACACGACCGTCTCGCCCTGGCGCATCACCAGGTCGAGCTCGCCGTACCTGCACCGCCAGTTGGCCTCGACCAGCTCGTATCCGCGCGAGCGCAGGTGCTCCAGCGCCAGCGACTCTCCGGCCGCGCCCAGCCGACGCCTCGCGTCCACGCGCTACCCTACACCGGCACCATCTGGCTGACCGGGGCGAACGAGTGGCGGTGCAGCTCGGAGGGGCCGTGGGCCCGCAGCGCTGCCAGGTGCTCGGGCGTGCCGTAGCCCTTGTTGCGGTCAAAGCCGTAGGCAGGGAGCCACTCGTGCGCCGCGGTCATGAACGAGTCGCGCTGGACCTTCGCCACGATCGAGGCCGCGGCTATCGAGAGGCACGCGGAATCTCCCCTCACAACGGCCAGCTGGGGGAGGCCGCACTCCGGCAGTCGAAACGCGTCTATCAGGAGGAAGTCGGCGTCCGGCGCCCCCTCCAGGGCACGCATCCACGCCAGCCTCGTCGCGGCGGCAACGCCCATCACGTCGATCTCCTCGTTCGAGGCGGCACCACAACCGGCGTACCTGCAGCACCCGAGGATGCATCGGAACGCGCGCTCGCGCGCGGCGGGCGTCAGCTGCTTGGAGTCGCGTACGCAGCCGGCGAGCTCGGCCAGATGCTCGCCTTCTCGGGGCAGGATGACGGCGGCCGCGAACACCGGCCCGGCGAGCGCCCCGCGGCCCACCTCGTCGAGCCCGACGACGTGGCGGTAGCCGGCTAGCGCGAGCTCCCGCTCTCGAGTGGTGTCCGGTCTCACCGCCATGCTCGGCTCCCCGAGGTCATCGCACCGAACAACGAGGTCTGCGGCGGCTAGCGGCGCTCCTTCAGCCGTGCCGCCTTCCCCCTCAGGTTGCGCAGGTAGTACAGCTTGGCCCGGCGCACCTTCGCACGCCTGACGATCTCGACCCGATCTATGCGGGGCGAGTGCAGCGGGAACGTGCGCTCGACGCCGATCGCGTGGGACGCGATCCGCCGGACCGTGAACGTCTCGCCGGTACCGCTGCCGCGCCTCGCAAGGACCACTCCCTCGAACACCTGGATGCGCTCCCGGGAGCCCTCCACGACCTTCGTGTGGACCCGGACGGTGTCTCCGGGCTCTACGTCCGGGACGTCGCTTCTCAACTGCGACTCGGTGACGGACCCAAGCAACTGCTGTGACATCTCTCGTATCTACCTCGAATACAATCCGGATTAGCGGACTCGCTAAGAGACCTATGACAACGGCAGCAATTGTAGCCAGTTTCGGCGCCTTCTGTCAACGAGCGGCCTCTAGCGGTTGCAACCTTCATTCAGCGCGGACACTTGACATAGGGGCGGGTTAGAGCTATAATCCAGCCACCAATCAGGCATCCCTTTGGCACCAAGGCGACCTTATCCTGGCGGACACCCCTAGTATCCACCTCCAGTCCGTGAGGAGGTCTCAGATGGCCGGCAACTCCGAGTTCCCCGGTGCATGCTTGTTCTCCTCGTGGTAGCCGCGATCCTCTCGCCAATGGCGCTTCCCGTTCTGGTGCACGCAACGTACTGCGGGACCGATTACCGGTACGTGCGCGGTGCGCATAGGCAGAAGGACGCGTACGTGAAGGGCGCTCAGGGACACATCTACGTCTTCGACCGTCATATGTGCGACGACAGCAGCCAAGGCGGCAGCGGTGGCTGGCAGGGAGCCTGGGTGATGGTAAGACGCTCCACCGGAACTTACTACCTTCAGTCGGGTTATGTCCGCATATGCGATGTGGACGTCGTTGACCACTGTACTCAGGCATGGGCTTGGGCCGAGTGGTCCAGCGGAACCTGTCGGACCTGCTGGCACAGGTTCTTTAAAGACCCTCTCAACCGATATCAGACCTACAACTTCAAGGTGGAGAGGCGGGCGTCTGATGATATCTGGATCATGACCTACAACGTCATCGGCGGCTCAGCTATCCAGATAACTTCGGTGTCGAATGACACCCTGAGGTTCAGCAAGCACGCGCGTGCTCTTCAGTAGCCTCAGATGGAAGTCGGGTTCGACGCCGGATAACGCGGTCTGGTACACCCCCAGCCTGACGTGCGCCAACGGTGGTGTGGACGCCAACTACCACAGCGACTG
>CADDYR010000035.1 GCA_902810765.1 Chloroflexota bacterium | reverse complement strand
GAACCCGCTCGCCACCAGCGCGATGGTGTTCGTGTCGACCGTCGGCACCCACGGCGTCGGATGGGCACTGCTCGCGCTGCTCGCCGCCACGACGGGTGGCCGGAGGGGGCGAAGGGCGGCTGCGGAGATGCTCCCCGCGCTGCTCCTCACCAACACGTTCGTCGAGCAGGTGGTGAAGCGCTACTTTCGCCGCAGGCGGCCCTTCGTGGCGAACGCGAGAGCCCTGGTCGTCGGCCGTCAGACGGCGAGCTGGTCGTTCCCCAGCGGCCACTCCGCGGTGTCGTTTGCCTGCGCGAGCGTGCTCGGCCGGTCCTACCCCGAGCACCGGGCGGCCCTGTACTCGGCCGCGACGCTCATCGCGTTCTCCCGAGTGTACCTGGGGCACCACTATCCGATAGACGTCCTGACCGGCGCGACGCTGGGCGAGGGCTCGGGCCGGGCGGTCGCCTGGTCGGTCAGGAGGCTGAGGTGTGCGCGGCGGTCGGGGGAGTTACTGCCGGGAGGCTAGTGGATAGGGTGCGCGTTCGCCGCGGTGGGCAGGTCGGCGGGCTGCAGCCCCTCGCGCTGCCTCATGATCCGCACGAACGTGGCGGCGACCCGGGGGTCGAACTGATCCCCCGCGTGCCGCTCGATCTCCTCGAGCACCGTCAGGGTGTGCAGACCCCGCCTGTACGGCCTCACGCTCACCATCGCGTCGTAGGTATCGGCGACGGCGACGATCCTAGCGCCGAGAGGGATCTCCTCCCCTGCCAGGCCGTCCGGGTAGCCCTTGCCGTCCCACCGCTCGTGGTGGTGGCGGATGATCGCGAGGCTCGGCACGTAGCTGTCTATGCCCGCCAGTATGTCCGCACCCTCCGAGGCGTGGGTGCGCATCACGATCCACTCCTGGGGCGTGAGTTTGCCGGGCTTGAAAAGGATGTTATCCGGGATCGCGATCTTGCCCAGATCGTGTACCCGGGCGGCGAGCACTACCGTCTCGGTGAAGTCGGCCGGGAGCTTCATCTCCTCGCAGATCAGCCTGCAGTACTCGGCGACCCGCTGGGAGTGCTCGTAGGTCGAGGGGTCGCGCCGGTCGAGGACGTCCGAGAGCCTCTCGATCGTTCTGTGGGCCTGCTGCCGCACCTGCTCCGTGCTGCGGAGCGAGTAGTACAGGGCCACCAGGGGCAGGATGATCAGTATGAGCGCCCACGGCTGGATCCTGTACAGCACGGCGAACAGCACTCCCAGCGTCGGCAGGGTGAGCAGCTGTATCAGGATGCCGCTCAGGCTGCTTCGGGCGACGTGCCCCGCGTTCGAGCGATCCACCAGCGCCACCACCGTGATGACGCACACCGCGTTGACCACGACGAACACCACGCCCGAGGTCACCCAGGCGAGCGTCGACTCGAGGGAGCTGAGGGGGTGCATCGCCTCGATGGGGCGGTTGCGCTCGAGCGCCTGCCACACCGCCGCCGAGCACCACGTCATGAGCGCGTACACCGCGCCGTTGAAGAGCACCTTGATCCACGGCCGGCGCAGGGCGAGGTCGGCGGCGATAGAGCCGAGGGCGAGCACCACCGCGGCCTTGCCGAAGACGAGCGCAGAACCGAAGAGCGTCACCGTCGAGACGGTGATGATGATGCTGAACGCTGACAGCCGCACCCGGTAGATGTCCGCCAGCAGCACGATCAGGAGGATCGCGATGAGCGTGATCATCCCTGCCGGGGACAGGGACAGGAAGTCGCGCACTCCGAGGCCGAACGTAATGATGCCGAGCGCGACTACGAAACAGATCCAAGCTAGTGCCGATCTGGGCGGCAGGCTGTTCAATGCCCTCTCCTCAGGCTCCGGACGAGATGTGGTGAGATCCGGAAGCTCCGGGATCGCTAGCCGACATTATATAGCTTGCGACAACGATTGGAAACTGTTAGACCTAAAAAACATAGAACGACCGGTTGCTAGCCTGCTACAGCCCGGGTCGTCTATGAAACAGAGATGCCAACCATGGGTGCTGTGTGCTCACCCTGGCGCAATAAGGGGGTCAGTCCCACTTGAGGGCGGCCGAAGACCACCTCATATCTGTGCTCCTTTTCTGTGCTCCTTTCCTGTCGAGCTCGCCGCATCCGCGTGCGTCTAGTCCCACTTGAGCGCTGCGTTCGCCCACTTCATAGCCGTTCCTCCTTCGTCGCTAATCCCACTTGAGTGCCGTCGAAGACCACTTCATCATCGCCCTCCTTCTTAGTCCCACTTCAGAGCTGCTGAAGACCACTTCATTCTCGAGCCTCCTGCGCCTTCGATCTGCCTCAGTCCCACTTGAGTGCTGCCGACGACCACTTCATCGCGTGCCTCCTCGTTGATTCCGCCTGGTAGCCTAGTCCCACTTCAGAGCTCTGCTGGCCCACTTCATCTCTTTCCTCCTTCGGTTCGTTCGTCTGTCTCTAATCCCACTTGAGTGCTGCGCTGGCCCACTTCATCCGTGCTCTCCTTTGCTGAACTTCGATCTGATTGCCCTGGTAGCTAGTCCCACTTGAGTGCCGTTGAAGACCACTTCACGGTTCCATCTTCTCCTTTCCGTCGCTGAAGTCAATGTCCTCCGACGAGGCATCGCCGTGGCGATGCCGCCCGGCTTAGTCCCACTTGAGCGCTGCGCTGGCCCACTTCATTACGTTCCCTCCCCTCCCGGTTCTGAAAATACGGTCACGCCCGCTGAGGCGACCTTTGGAGCCGCGATCCGGCGTCGCATCGTATCGCCCGACCGCTCTTCTCACCTGAGAATACTAACGCTAAGTTCAGGCGAGGTCAACTATCCGTACACGATCTCATTCAGAAAAGATGAACATTCTTTCAGGTTACGGCGGCCGAACCCCTTAAGCACTGTCATCTGGCCGTCGCACGGCGCTCGCGTCCGCTCGATTCCGTCACTCGACAGAATGCGTACAATCCCTCTGATATAATCATTGGACCGCGCCGAACGCACCGGCACGTTCGGCGCACGCGTTACCGGGCGGCCCGCTCCGAAGGAGTCGTACCTTGAAGTTCGCGCTCGTGGACGGCTACTCTCTCATATTCCGCGCTTTCCACGCGGTGCCCGAGGACCTCGCCACCTCTCACGGCGAGCGGACCAACGCCGTGTTCGGATTCTGCAACATGCTGCTGGCGACTATGCAGCGCGAGCGTCCGGACGGGGTGGCGGTGGCGTTCGACGTCGGGAGGGCGTTCCGTCACGAGGAGTACGCGCAGTACAAGGCGCACCGCACCGCCGCGCCCCCGGAGCTGACCGGACAGATAGAGCGGGTGCGGCAGGTCGTCGGGGCCTTCGGGTTCCCCACCTTCGAGAGGTCCGGCTACGAGGCCGACGACGTCATCGGCAGCCTGTCGAGACGCCTCGAGGCGCTGGGCCACGAGGTCATCGTCGTGACGAGCGACTCCGACCTGCTGCAGCTCGTCACCGACCGCGTCTTCGTGGCTATGCCGGCGCACGGCCGCTTCTCGGACGTGAGGGTGTACGATCCGGAGGCGGTCCGCGAGAGGTACGGCTTCGGTCCGGAGCTGATCCCCGATTACAAGGCGCTTGTGGGGGACACGTCCGACAACGTGCCCGGCGTGCCGGGAGTCGGCGAGAAGACCGCGAAGAACCTGATCCACGCCCTCGGAGGGGTCGAGCAGATCCTGGCGCGTCTGGACGAGGTGACTCCGGAGCGGATCAGGCGCGCCATCGGCGAGAACTCCGAGCAGCTCGTCCAGAGCAGGCGGCTGTGCACCGTCGTGACCGACCTCGATGTGGACCCGGACCCGCTCCTGCGAACCGAGCGGAAGTACGACCGCGAGGCGCTCGTGCGCCAGTTCCGCGAACTGGAGTTCCGGTCTCTGCTCAACCGGCTCCCTCCGAGCCCGGATAGCCGCGCCGAGGCGGAGCCGGAACCGCGACAGCAGACGGTGCTCGAGACCAGCTACGTGACGCTCGAGACCCCCGACGCCGTGCGCGAGGTCGTCTCGAGGCTGCTCAAGTCCGAGGTGATCGCGTTCGACACCGAGACCGACCGGAAGAGCGCGGTAGGAGCGGAGCTCGTGGGAGTGAGCTTCAGCGGCGAGGAGGGTACGGCGTACTACGTGCCCATAGGGCACGACGGCCACGACTCCGACAGGGACGCGCTGCTCGGAGAGCTGCGTCCGCTCCTGGAGGGCGGGCCGAGGAAGGTGGCCCACAACGCGAAGTTCGACTACATGGTGCTGCTGCAGCACGGCATCGAGGTGAGGCCGCTCGCGTTCGACACCTCGATAGCCGCGTTCCTGCTGAACGAGACGTCCGTCGGGCTCAAGGAGCTCGCGGCCACCCGGCTCGGGGTGGAGATGACCCCCATCGAGAAGCTCATCGGCCGTGGGAAGTCGCAGCTGACGATGAACCAGGTGCCGGCGGACGAGTGCGGCCAGTACGCGTGCGCGGACGCGGACATGACCCTCCGGCTCTACTCCATCTTCCGACGGCAGCTGGAAGAGCGGGATCAGATGCGGCTCCTGGAGGAGCTGGAGATGCCGCTCGTGCCGGTCCTCTCCGACATGGAGCTGGCCGGGATTTCCATAGATGCAGCGGCTCTCGCGGAATTGTCACGTAAACTGTACAAACAGATACTCGAAATCGAGAGCTCGATAAAAGAACTGGCAGGTTATGACTTCAACCTGAAGTCGCCCCAGCAGCTCGGCAAGGTGCTGTTCGAGGACCTCGGGCTGAGGGGCACCCGCCGGACGGCGAAGGGGGCCTACTCGACGGACGCCCAGGCCCTCGAGTCCCTGCAGGGGCAGCACCCGATGGTCGAGCTCATCCTGCAGTACCGTCAGCTCACGAAGCTGAAGGACACCTATCTCGATGCGCTGCCGCTGCTCGTCAACCCCGGGACCGGGCGCGTGCACACGAGCTTCAGCCAGACCTCCGCGAGCACCGGGCGGCTGGCCTCGACCGATCCAAACCTGCAGAACATACCGGTCAGGACCGAGCTGGGGAGAGAGGTCAGGCGGGCGTTCATAGCGAGCAACTCCCCGGAGAACGCGATAATGCCGGGGCCGACCGTGCTGCTGAGCACCGACTACTCGCAGATCGAGCTGCGCGTGCTGGCGCACCTCACGGGGGAGCAGAAGCTCCGGGACGCCTTCGCCAGAGACGAGGACATCCACGCGCTCACCGCCGCGCGCCTGTACAACGTACCGCTCTCGAGGGTCACCAGCGACATGCGCCGGACGGGCAAGACGATCAACTTCGGCATCATCTATGGGATGAGCGGCTTCAGGCTGGCGCGGGATACCGGCCTGAGCCAGCGCGAGGCGGCGAACTTCGTCAGGCGCTACATGGATCAGTTCCCGAGCGTGCAGAGGTTCTTCGACCGCACGGTCGCGCTCGCGACCGAGCGGGGCTACGTGGAGACGCCGATGGGCAGGCGCAGGTACCTCCCGGACCTCACCTCCTCGAACCCTCAGCGGCGCGACGCCGCGCGACGCGCCGCGATCAACATGCCGATACAGGGCATGGCCGCCGACATCATGAAGCTGGCGATGATCCGGGTCCACCATCGGCTGCGCGAGGGCGGGCACCGCGGCCGGATGCTCCTGCAGGTGCACGACGAGCTGGTGTTCGAGGTACCGGAGGCGGAGCTGAGGGAGGTCGCGGCGCTCGTCCTCGAGGAGATGGGACGCGCGATAGACCTGGACGTGCCGCTGAAGGCCGAGGCGAAGTGGGGCAGGAGCTGGGGCAACATGACCCCTCTAATGGAACAGGTCACCTGATCCGCCGCGCGACGAAAGGGCAGACGACGTGTTGTCGCGCGGGCCGAATTGACCACCGCGAGAAGGCTTTGATAAGATTATCCAGGCTATGCCCATAACCAGTTTCCACGGAGGACTACTATCAGCAGAAACCTGAGAGTCAACGAGGGGGTGCGCGCGCGAGAGGTGCGCGTCATCGACGAGGACGGGACCCAGCTCGGGGTGATGCATCCTCTCGCCGCGTTGGACGTCGCACGACACAAGGGGCTTGACCTCGTCGAGGTGGCCCCCAACGCGAACCCGCCGGTATGCCGCCTGATGGACTACGGGCGCTTCCGGTACGAGCAGACGAAGCGCGAGCGCGAGTCGCGCAAGGCGCAGAAGAACGTCACGATCAAGGAGCTGCGGTTCGGCGCCAAGATAGACGAGCACGACCTGCAGGTGAAGGGCAACAACGCGCGCAGGTTCCTCGCGGCCGGCGACAAAGTGAAGCTCACCGTCCGCTTCAGGGGTCGGGAGGTCACGCACCCGGACATCGGCGAGGGCGTGATCGGCCGGGTCATACAGGAGGTCGGCGACCTGGGCACGGTGGAGCAGCCACCCAGGCTCGAGGGCCGCAGCATGACCGCGGTGCTCGCTCCGCGCAAGGAGGCGGCGCGCGCCAGGAGTCAGCCGAGCAGGCAGGACGAGAGAGAGGAAGTGGATTCACGTGCCCAAACTTAAGACGAACAAGAGCGCGGCGGTGCGGTTCAAGGTGACCGGCACCGGGAAGCTGATGCGCACGAAGGGGATGAAGAGCCACCTGCGGCGTAAGAAGAGCCGCCGCGTCCGGCAGGACTTCGACAGGATGTTCCCGGTGAGCGCCGCGGACAGGCCGCGCGTGAGGCGCGCGCTGCCGTACGGAGCGTAGAAGATGCCAAGAACCAGGAACAGGGTCGCGGCGCACCGCCGCCATCGCGAGGTCGTCAGCGCGACGAAGGGACACCGGGGCTCGCGCGGCAAGTTGTGGGGAAAGTCGAACGAGTCCCTAATGCGCGCGCTCAGCTACCAGTACCGGGACCGCCGGAACCGCAAGCGCGACTTCCGCCAGCTGTGGATCATGAGGATCAACGCCGCGGCGAGGCTGAGCGGGCTCACCTACGGCACGCTGATGCACGGCCTGAAGGCGGCCGGGATCGAGCTCGACCGCAAGGTCCTCGCCGACCTGGCCGTGCGCGACCCCGAGGCGTTCAAGAGGCTTGCCGAGCAGGCCAGGCAGGCGAGTGCCTCCTAGGGACACGCGCCCGGAGATCATAACCAGCAGAGACAACAGCCACGTCAAGTGGCTCAGGAGCCTGAGAGAGCGTCGGGGGAGAGACTCCTCCGACGCTTTCCTCGTCGAGGGGCCGCGCGCCGTCGAGCAGGCGCTCGCCTCGGGCGCCGAGCCCATCGCGATCGCCTGGTGCGAGGACTTCCTCTCGTCTTCGGATAGGGTGGAGGCGCTGGTGCGCCGCGCGCCGGGGGGCACCAGAACGCTCGAGATGGGCCCCCGCGCCTTCTCGAGCATCGCAGACACCGTCCACACCCAGGGGGTGGTCGCCGCGTTCCCGCGCTTCCACTGGCATCTAGGAGCGCTATCCCCACTCGGCTCGCTCGCGCTCGTGCTCGACCGGGTGTCCGACCCCGGCAACGTGGGCACCCTGCTGAGGTCGGCCGCCGCGGTGGGCGCGGACGCCGTGCTGCTGTCCCGCGGCTCCGCCGACCCGTACAACCCGAAGGTGGTGCGCGCCTCGGCGGGCGCCATCTTCGCCGTGAGGTTCGCGGTGCTCGACTGGGAGGAGATCGCGGCCGCAGTGGGCGATCTGCCGGGGCGGTACGCGGCGGTGGCCGGCGCGGAGCGCGCGTACTACGAGGCGGACCTCACGACCGGCTGTGCTATACTGATTGGCAACGAGGCCGCCGGCCTGAGCGCGGAAGCCCTCGCGCTGGCGACCGAGCCGCTCCGCATCCCGATGCGGAGCGGGGTCGAATCGCTCAACGCTGGCGTCGCGGGCTCGCTGTTCCTGTTCGAGGCCCAGCGGCAGAGATCCCAGAAGAGTTTAGACGGAGCCTGACTATGGTCCTGGCAGAGGATCTGGACGAACTGCGTCGGAGCGCGCTCGCCGCGCTCGAGGCGGTCGGGAGCGAGCGCGAGCTGGAGGAGTGGCGCGTTCGGTACCTCGCCCGGCGCGGAGAGCTCGCGCGGGCGATGTCGCGTCTGGGCGAGCTCCCTGCCGAGGAGCGCAGGGCGGCCGGGCAGGCGGCGAACAGGGCGAAGGACGAGCTCCAGCAGGCATACGAGGGCGCCGCCGAGTCCCTTCGGAGGCGGGCGGCGGGCGCCGACCACCAGGTGGACGTCACCCTGCCGGGGGTGCCACCCGTCACGGGCGGGCTGCACCTCACGCGCCAGGCTCTGTACGAGAGCGTGCGCATCTTCGCGCATATGGGCTTCACCGTGTTCGAGACGAACGAGGTCGAGACGGACGAGCTCAACTTCGGACTCCTGAACATACCGCCCGATCACCCCGCGCGCGACATGTGGGACACGCTGTACATAGACGACGAGCTGCTGCTGCGCACCCACACCTCTCCGGGCCAGATCCGCGCGATGCGGGCGTACTGTCCGGAGCCACTGCGCGTGATCCTCCCGGGGAAGTGCCACCGCTACGAGGCGGTGAGCGCCCGCGCGGAGAGCATGTTCTACCAGATCGAGGGCCTGGCGGTAGGTCACGGCATCACGCTCGCGAGCCTGAAGGGCGTTTTCGAGGCGTACGCCCAACAGATGTTCGGCCCGGAGCGCCGGATACGCTTCCGCGGCTCGTACTTCCCCTTCACCGAGCCGAGCGTCGAGATAGACATCACCTGCCACTGCATGGGCAGGGGCTGCGCGCTGTGCAAGGGCACCGGCTGGCTCGAGATCTCCGGAGGCGGGATGGTGCATCCGGTCGTGCTCGAGAACGGCGGCTACGATCCATCGGACGTCACGGGCTTCGCGTTCGGCATGGGGATCGAGCGCACGATCATGCCCAGGCACGGGATAGACGACATACGCTACTTCTACGGCAACGACCTGCGCTTTCTCCGGCAGTTCGCGTAGCGCACGCACAGCGGGGTTGGGATGAGGGTTCCTGTTAGCTGGCTGAGGGAATACGTCGAGTTCGAGCAGCCGATCGAGGAGGTCGCGCACCTGCTGACGATCGCAGGCCTCGAGGTCAAGGCGATCGAGCGCACGGGCGGGGACTGGGACCGAGTGTTCGTCGGGCGGGTCGAGCGCGTCGAGCCGCACCCGAACGCGGATCGGCTGGTGCTGGCCACGGTGGATTACGGGCGTGGCGAGCTCACGGTCGTGACGGGCGCGCCCAACATCGCGGAGGGCCAGAAGGTGGCGCTCGCGCTCGAGGGGGCTGTGCTAGACGACCCGTACTCCGAGACGCCGCGGAGGCGCAGGCTGAAGGCCGGAAAGATCCGGGGGGTGCGCTCCGAGGGAATGGTGTGCTCGGAGCGCGAGCTCGGGCTGGGCGGGGACCACGAGGGCATCCTGGTGCTCGACCCGCGCACGCCCGTCGGCGCTCCCCTGGCCGAGGTCCTGGGCGACGTCGTGCTCGAGTTCGACCTGACGCCCAACTTCGCGTACGCGAGCTCGATCGTGGGCATCGCCCGAGAGGTCGCCGCGATCACCGGGGGCAGGCTGCGGCTCCCCGAGGTGCCTCCGCTGCCGATGGCCGATCCGGGCGTGCAGGTGCGGGTGGCGCCCGACGCCGCCCTCTCGCGGTACATGCTCCAGCGGCTGGACAATATCACGGTCGCGCCGGCCCCCGCATACGTACAGGAGCGGCTGCGCGCCTGCGGCCTGCGCACGATCAACAACGTCGTGGACATAACCAACTACGTGATGCTCGAGTACGGCCAGCCGCTGCACCCGTTCGACGCCTCGCGGGTGGAGGGGGACGTGGTCGTGCGCCCCGCGCACCCCGGAGAGCGTCTCGAGACGCTGGACCATCAGGTCCGGGAGATGCCTCCTGGGACGGTCATGATCGCGGACGAGGAGAAGGCGATCGGCATCGGCGGCATCATGGGCGGCCTGGACAGCGAGGTGAGCGAGTCCACGACGAGCGTGCTGCTGGAGTCAGCGACATTCGATGCGCCGCGCATCAGGCGCTCCTCGCGCGAGATGGGGCTCAGGACCGACGCCTCCGCTCGCTTCGAGCGCGGCACGGACCCGGACCTCGCCGCCGTGGCGCTGGCCAGGGCCGTGGGGCTGCTCGTGCACGAGGTGGGAGCGCGGCCCGTGGGAGGCCCGAGCGACTGGTACCCCGCTCCCGGCCTGCCCGAGCCCGTACGCCTCGACGCCTCGGAGATCGAGCGGCAGCTCGGGGTGAAGATCCCGGCGGGGGAGGCGGCCAAGATCCTCGCCTCCCTGGGCTTCGGCACGTCGGTCGAGGGCAGCACCATATTCGCGGCCCCCCCGAGCTTCCGCAGGGATGTCACCCGTCCGGCCGACCTGGTGGAGGAGGTCGGCCGCATCTGGGGGTACGACAACATCCCGGCCGAGCTGCCGAAGGGCGAGCTACCGGCGCAGACGGCGGACGAGGCGGCCCTGCTCGAGCGCACGGCGCGCGAGTGGCTCGCGGGCGCGGGGCTGCAGGAGGTCATCAACTACGACCTGACGTCCCTCAAGGTGCTCGACGCGTTTCGGGGAGTGCTGAGCAGCGTAGAGGGTCCCGCGCTGTGGCGGCCGGAGGACGAGCTGCTGAAGGTGCTGAACCCGCTGAGCACGGAGCACGAGTATCTGCGCCCGGCCCTCCTTCCAGAGCTGCTGCAGAACCTGGCGCACAACCTGAGGCACGATGAGCGCGTCTGGCTGTTCGAGCTCGACCGCGTGTTCGTGAGCCGCGGACCGCGCACGCTGCCGGACGAGCCGAAGAGGCTGGGCATCGTTCTGACCGGTCCGCGCAGGCCGCGCTCGCCCCTCGTCCGCGAGGAGGGGACGGGCGTGCTCGACCTCAAGGGGATAGTCGAGGGGCTGCTGCGCGAGCTGAACGTGAGCGAGTACGACCTGTGCCCGCTCGAGGCTCCGGGCGACGGGGCGCTGAACGCGCTTGGGCTCTCGATCGGGGGCAGGTGCGCGGGCTTCCTGTTCGAGCTGGGGGAGCGGCCGCTCGCCGCCGCGGACGTCTCCGCCCGAGTGGCCGCGGCGGAGATCGAGTGGGATGCGGTCCTTGCCCATGCATCGCTCGTGCGCCGCTTCCGGCCGTTCTCCCGCTTCCCAGCGGTGCGGCAGGACATCGCGGTGCTCGTGCCCGACTCGACCCCCGCCGAGTCGGTGCGAAGAGTCATCGAGGGGAGCGGCGGGAGGTATCTGCGACACCTCGATCTCGTGGAGATCTACAGCGGCGATCCCCTCCCCGGGGGCACGAAGAGCCTGCTGTACCGCCTCGGATTCCAGGCGGACGATCGCACCCTCACGGAGGACGAGGCGAGCCGGGCGCGGCGGGGTGTCGAGCGTGCCCTGCGCGAGCAGCTCGGCGCGAGGATCCGCGGCGCGGACGATCAATGACCGGGCGTGAGCCGCGGCCCGCCCTCGACGCGCGGGAACCGCTGAGGCTGCACGAGAACGAGAACCCCTACGGCTGTTCCCTGCTCGTGCAGGAGTCGCTCTCGATCTACGACGCCTTCTCGCGCACGCCCGGCCCGCTGCCTCGAAGCCTGATGCTGTCGCTGTCGCGCTACGCCGGACGGCCGCCCGAGCGCCTGTATCTGGCGAACTCGCCCGAGGAGCTGCTGGAGAGGGTGCTGTCCGTGCTGGTGCCGCCCGGGGGCGAGGTGGTCGCGTACGCCCCCTACGGGCGCCTCCTGCGACACGTGAGCTCGGTGTCGGGGATTCCGGTCCGGCCGGTCGAGCGCGGCGGCGACCTCAGGGCGAGGGCGGAGGGCGTGCTCGAGGCCACCGGTGGAGCGCCCGGCGTCGTGTACGTGGGCTCCCCGAACGACCCGACCGGAGACGCGACTCCGCCCCTCGAGCTGGTCACGCTGCTCCACGGGGGCTACACCGTCGTCGCGGACGAGTCCTACGTAGAGTTCACGTCGCGCTCGCTCGGCATGCTCGGCTCGGAGTTCCCCAGCTTCGTATCGCTGCGCGGCTTCGGGCCCTGGGCGGGGCTGTGGGGCATCCCCGTGAGCTACGCGGTGACCTCCCCGGACCTCGTGCGCGAGCTGGAGAGCAGGTGGCCCCAGACCCTTGTCTCGGCGGCCTCGAGGGTGGCGGCGGACGCCTCGCTGGAGGACAGTGCGCTGCTGCTCAACCGGGTGCGGCACCTCAGGCTCGAGCGGGCGCGCCTGTTCCGCCGCCTCCGCAAGCTGAACTTCGTCGAGCCGATCCCCTCGCACGGCCCGTTCGTGAGCTGCGCGGTCACGCGCGGCACGGCCGAGGGCGTGTGCGAGCTCCTGGAGGCCGAGGGCATACTCGTGCACAACTGTGTGGAGGACGGCTGGCCGGGCCACGTCCGCATATCCGTGGGCACGGCGGAACAGACAGACGAGCTGTTCCGCGCGATGTGCCGGATAGCCGTCGCCGTGTAGTCCTCGGTTCAGCGGCTCGCCGTCGCCTCCTCCCGCCTGGCCCTGGCCGCCTCGACTATCTGCTGGCTGAGGTGGGGCGGCACCTGCTCGTAGTGCGAGAACTCCATCGTGAAGCTCCCGCGACCCTGCGTGATCGCGCGCAGGTCACTCGAGTACCTCTGTATCTCCGCGAGCGGCACCTGAGCCCGCACGGTGGTCATCCCGTCCCCCGAGGGCTCCATGCCCTCCACCCGGGCCCTCTTGCCGTTCAGGTCGCTCATCACCTCGCCCGTGAACTGGTCGGGCACCGTGACGGTGACGGACATGATAGGCTCGAGCAGAGTCGGCCTGGCCTCGGCCGCGCCCTTCCTGAAGGCCTGGGAGGCCGCCAGCTTGAACGCCATGTCCGAGGAGTCCACGCTGTGGTAGCTGCCATCGGTGAGAGTGACGCGGACGTTGACGACCGGGTAGCCGGCGACGGGCCCTTCCTGAATGGCCTCCTGGATGCCCTTCTCGATCGCGGCGAAGTAGTTCTTGGGAACGGCCCCGCCCACGATCGTCTCGCGGAACTCGAACTCCTGTTCCTGGTTCGGCTCGATGTTCAGGATGACGTGGCCGTACTGGCCGTGGCCACCCGTCTGCTTCTTGTGCTTGTACTCGCTGACGGTGGCGGTAGTGATCGTCTCGCGGTACGGCACCGAAGGCAGCTTCGTCTCGACCCCGACGCCGAACTTGCGCTGCATCCTGTCCGCCATGATCTGGATGTGGGACTCCCCCATCCCGCTCACGAGCGTCTCGCCGCTCGCGGCCTCCCTGCCCAGGTGCAGGGTCGGGTCCTCCTCGATCATTCGGTGCAGGGCGGTGCCCATCTTGTCCAGGTCGCCCTTCGTCCTGGGCAGCACGGCGACCGTGTAGCTCGGGGCCGGGAAGGAGATGCCCTCGAGCGCGAGCGGGCGGTCGGGAGAGGACAGGGTGTCGCCCGTGAAGGTCTCGGCCAGCTTGGCCACCGCGCCGATGTCGCCTGCTCCGACGTGGTCGGTCGGCTTCTGATCCTTGCCGCGCACGAAGAACAGCTGGCCGATGCGCTCGTTGTGCCCCGTCCGGGCGTTCACGACCTGGCTGTCGCTCCGCAGGCTGCCGCTGTACACCCTGAAGTAGCTGAGCTTGCCGACGAACGGGTCGGCGAGCGTCTTGAACACGAGAGCGGCGAGCGGTCCGGACTCGTCTCCCCTCAGCTCGACCTGATCGTCGCTGCGCGGCACGGTCGCCGTCTCGGGACGCTCGAGGGGGGACGGTCCGAGCTCGACGATCTCGTCGAGGAGCTGCTGGACGCCGACGACGTTCAGCGCGGAGGAGGCGACCACGGGCGCGATAGTGCCGCTGAGCACCCCGGCCCTCAGGCCCTGCCGGAGCTCGTCGGGCGTGATCTCCTCGCCCTCGAGGTACTTCATCGTGAGGTCGTCGTCGGTCTCGACGGCCTCCTCTATGAGCATGTCGCGGTAGCGCTCGATGTCGGCGGCGAGCTCGGGCGGAGCCTCCCCCTCCTGGAACTCGCCCGTGCCCGGCGAGCCGAAGGTGTAAGCCTTGCTGGAGAGCACGTTCACCACTCCCCTGAACGCGCGCTCGCTGCCCATCGGCACGAGGATCGGGGTGACGGCGTTGCCCCAGTCGGCCCTCATCTGCTCGACGAGCTGATCGAAGCTCGCGTTCTCCTGATCCATCTTGTTGACGACGACTATCGTGGGGATGCCGGCCCTGCGGGCTGCCTTCCACATCTGGTCGCTGCCGACCTGGACTCCGGAGTGGGCGTCGACCAGGATGATCGCGAGGTCCACGACGCGCATCGCCGACACCATGTCTCCGACGAACTCGAAGTAGCCGGGCGCGTCGAGCACGTTGATCTTTGTGTCGCGGTACTCGATGGGCAGGACGCTCAGGTTGATGGAGGACTGGCGCTTCACCTCGTCCGGGTCGAAGTCGCTGACCGTGTTGCCGTCGAGGGTCTTTCCGAGCCTGTTCACGGCGCCGGTCACGAACAGCATCGCCTCCGCGAGCGAGGTCTTGCCCGCGCCGCCGTGAGAGAACAGTCCGACGTTGCGTATCCGGGCTGCGGGGTAGGCTCTCAATTCCGGTCTCCTTCCGTCTGCCTGCGTGCCTGGGTGGGCATTATATACCATTCGAGCGGCGGCCCCACGGGAAGGGCCCCTAAGCGTATTCTATCGTGCCGCAAGGGCTTGCGGCAGGGGTGAGCGCGGGGTGACGCCATGCGGCCCTTCTCGGTGCGCACGCCGATCTGCCCCATGTTCGCCTGGAGTCCGTATGAGAAGGTGGCGGACCACGTGTCGTGATATCACTCATGGAGTGGCCAGCGTGCCCGGGAGACGAAGGGTTTGCCAGATGGCGTGAGGCCCATGGTCGCTACCGCTGGGCGACGTACGGGGCGCCGTAGCGCCCCACCTACCGATACGACTACCACAGTGGAGGATCGGATGGCTTTACACACCGGGCTCAGGAGACCTGAGCCCGGAACCCCGACTGCCCCGACCTTGTGCGAGGTTCAGGGAGCGAGCCTGTGCAGGGCGTCGAGGTAGGCCCCGTAGCCCGACCAGCTCTTCCACTCCCTCGCGGACTCGATGGCTGTGCCCTCGCCCCACTCGTTGAAGGTGGTAACCAACTGCCAGGGCTCGTGAGAAGCCACCATGGCGCGCACATCCTGCCGCCAGCGAGACAGGTTTCGCCCGAGCCGTGGATGGGCCTCGCTCCTCTTGTAGAAGCCCGGAGAGATCGTGAAGCTGTAGCCCCTCTGCTCGTCCGTGGCGCTCGAGGGCGCGTACTGGTGCCAGCTGTTGGGCTGCGAAGCACAGGCCCTGTAGTTGTGGAACACCTTGAGCACGACGTAGAACCTGCCGGCGTTGGCCACGCGCCACTCGTTCGCGTACCCACAGGACATGTTGGGGCCTGTGTTGTACACGAAGACCACCGGCTTGCCGCGCACGTGCAGGTAGTTCGGGTTACGCGCGTAGCGCCTCCAGATGTAGCTCAGGTCGCTCCGGATGCGTCGCACGGTCTGAGCGCCCTGCCCCGCGGGCTCGTAGTAGATCGCCCACTTGAAGCCCGTACCACCCGCGGCTCTCAGGAGCATCGGGAAACGCCTATCTGTCCTTGAGCCCACGCCCCACCAGGAAGCGATTCCCGCCTGTATGTGCCCGTACTGCATGGCCCTGATCTGCCGGGAGATCACGTACAACGTCTCGGCGTAATAGCCGAGCGACGGATGAAAGCGCGTGAACGGATCGTACCCTTGCTGGTTCCAGCCCTCGGCGAACCAGGGATAGAAGAAGGCGGCCCGGATCGGGTGCGACCTCGACGGCTGTGCGTTGGAGGAAGAAGGCTTCCGGGGTACAGGCGTCGAAGCGCGCTGCCTGACCGTCAGGATCAGCCTGGGCTGGTATCTGCTCTCGCGTGAGTACAGGCTGGTGCCGTCGGTGGACGAGGTGGCCAACGCGAAGCTGTACTTGCCGTTGTGCCTGACTCCGCGAGTGACGTTATAGCTGATCCAGCTATGAGACCTGACCACACCTGCGTCGGCCAGGGCCCGCCGGGAGGACCACGGTCTGCGCCCCCACGTGAGACCGCTCTCGGACCACCTGTTGCCTGCCGGGTAGATGGCGGGCCCGTCGGCAGAGCCCTCGTAGGCGTAGACCTGCAGAACAGCGCGCAGAACGGTTCCGGCGACTCCCCTCACGTTGAAGCGAAGGTAGCTTACCGTCCTCGGAGCCGCGTCCGCACGCAGCGATGACAGCCCGCTGCTGCCGCCACCCCGTGTGACGCGCGCGTCCGCCACGTCCCGGATGGCTACGATCCTGGTCCTGTAGCCAGACCCAGGGGGGCTCGAGCTGGCGAACCCCGTGGCCGGAGTGATCGCGGTGGGTAGGATCGTCGCGGCGATGAGCAGCAGGCTTCCCGTGACGTGTGCTACTCCCGAGGAGATTCCTCCGGGGAGGCGTCGGGCGAGCAGTGAGACGATACGCCGTGGTGTGTGTATCACGATAGGTTCAGCTCCCCTCGCGCACAAAAAGCCACGCGCTCCTCGTAAATCGATCGGAGCACGTGGCTCGTGTGCGGCAGCTCTTCGTTTCGGTAGCCGGGCTAACTCGAATGAGTCCCCAAGGCTTTGCGTCCCCGCCTCACGACGGGTTTGCCTTTCTCGATCGATTTACTGCACCTATCGGACGGCGCCTGTTACTTTGATGTCAGTATACGCACCGGCTGCTCGCAGCAGAATAGCACTTTGGTACTACAAATCCGGGGGCGAGGTCGCGTGAGCGTATCCACCCCCGGGGCTGATGGCGGCGCGAGCATCACCTGATCGAGTGGAGAGCGTCGAGGTATGTTCCGTATCCGGAGGCGCTGCTCCATTCCCTGGCGGGCTCGACGGCGGTACCCTCTCCCCATTCGTTGAACGTGGTGACTAGCTGCCAGGGGGCGCCGGAGGCCACCATGGCGCGGACGGCCCGCCGCCAACGGCCGGGATCGCGATCCAGCCTCGGCTGCTCTCCGGCCTTCCAGAAGCCCGGACTGATCGTGTAGCTGTATCCGGCCTCGTAGTCGGTGGCCACGGCCGGAGCGTACTGATGCCAGCCGTCCGGCTGGGCGTCGCAGCTCCGATAGCCCGGAAACACCTTGAGATCAACGTAGGCGCCAACCGTATTGCCCTGCGACCAGCGATCGGCCATGCCACAGTCGTCCTGGCCATCGCCGTACACGAAGACGACGAAGCGCCCGTTGATGCGAAGGTAGTTGGGGTCCGAGCCGTAGTGGTCGCGTATGTAGGTCAGGTCAGAGCGGATCCGATCCGGAGCGGGGTTGGAGATGCCTTCCAGCTCGTAGTAGATGGCCCAGCGAAACCCGGTGCCCCCGGCCGCATGTAACAGTCTCGGGAACACGGTATCGGTGTAATCGTCCGGACCCCACCACGAAGCTATGCCAACCTGGATGTTGCCGTACAGCATGGCGGCGATGTGCTGGCGGATCACCGCCGGATCGGCCGAGTCGTAGTAGCCAGCCGACGGATGGTAGTTCGTGTACGGAAACGTCCCGTCCTGCAACCAGCCGCGCGGGTACCAGGGATAGTAGAAGGCTGCCCGGATCGGTAATGATGGTTGAGGGGCGGACTCCTGCCGGGTGCTGGCCGGAGCCACAGGCGCCGGTCGCCCACGGCTGATCCCGGTCAGGCTGGCCGTGGAGCTCGGCTCAGGTGTGGGACCATGTGCGGTGGGCGCTCCGGCGCAGGCCGATGTCGCCGCGAGGAGAAGGCCCAGAGAGAGCAGTCCCCCGAGCCTTCCCACCCGAAGCCACCTGTCACCCCAGGACGGCGAGAGCTTCCACACCGGGATAGCTCCTGGCGCCAGCCAAGCCGAGCCCAGCGGTGCGTGGCCTCAGGTTAGGTCCCCTCACCGGGCTTCCGTCCACCCTCACGTCTGCCTCGAGATGGCGCCACCGAGAGCAGATCAGGTCTGCCGCGAGCCGGTGCTGGCGGCGGACGCTGGTCCGGGAGCTGCCTGCGACACCGGCTCCGATATCCTGCTCACGGCGAAGGTAACGTCGTCGAAGGCCACGCTGTATGTGCCGCTTTGCTCGACCTCGCCTATCTGGATGCCCCCGATCAGGTCCGTGCCCAGGTTGGTCCTGATGGACAGATGGCCGACCTTCGCGCCGTCCAGCCAGACCCCGGTCGTGCTCTCGGTCCCCTTTATGGACACCTGGAGCTCGAGCTCGTGCCAGCCGCGTCCTGCGGTCGTCGAGCTGGTGACACTGTCGCCGGTGATGTCGTTCTCGAGACCAAGCCTGCCCGACTTGGTGAGGTAGAGATGAACGATGGATTTGTCGTCCTTTGTCCTGAAGCGCAGCAGGCCGATCTGATTCTTCTGCTCGAGGACCCGAAAGTAGATACGGGCGTAGCCGGTCCTGTACTGGCTCGGAAGCTCCTTCTTGGCGTACGTGTGTCCGGCGGTGGTGGTCCCCTCCACGGCGTACAGCCCGCTGTGCACCGTGCGTCGCTCGACCGTGAGCCCGTCGCTGCTCGTCCACTCCGACAGGTTACCGTACTCGAAGCGATCGGTGAACACGGGACTGGAGGTGCTCGGTGACATCGCGATCACCTGACGCACCACGCCGCCGCTCGTGACGTTCACGCTGATCGTGCGCCTCCTCATTCCCTCCGCGTTCACCGTGAAGCTGTGAGGGCCCGAGGCGATGTCGGATATGGTGAACCTGCCGGACGCGTCGGTGGTCCTGGTGCCACCGTCGTATCGGACGGCAGCCCCCTCCACCGGGGCACCGGTTCGGGCGTTCTTGACCACGCCGCTGAGTATGCCCCGTCGGGCCCTGCCCGACGTCGTGCAGGATGCCGAGCCCGAATCCGTGAAGGACTGTCCCGCTATGGGCAAGAACTTCCAGTCATAGCTGGTCTTGTGAAGCGTCATCTTCAGCACGCCCCAGACGTTTGCAGCTCGCACCTCGCTGTTCGGCTGGACGTCGTGAAATGAGCGGTGCTCCGCGCCTCCCGTGCCCACCACGAACTCCCGGATGCCCTTCTTGGGATCGGGCTTCCCGATGGGGTTCTGAGGGGCGAAGCGCTCGTAGTCGTGATCGTGGCCGTTCAGCACCACGTCGGCTCCAGCGACGTACAGGTCCTGCCAGAAAGCAGCCACGCTCGTATCGTCCCCGTGCTCGCCGGAACTGAAGCGTGGCTGGTGCCAGTAGGCCAGGACGCAGGCCGCCGGGTGCGCCTCGAGGTCCGCCCGCAGCCACCGTTCCTGAGGAGAGCCCCTGCCGCAACCTCCAAACCCTTTCCGGTCGCAGTTGGCGTTGAGGACGACGATGTGCCAGGCACCGAGGTTGTAGGAATAGTAGCCCTTGGCCCTGGGCCCCGCGGCCCGGCCGAAGTAGTCGAAGTACGGCACGGTGCCGAGCCGGTTGCCGTACTCGTGGTTGCCGAGCGAGGGGCGCGTTCTGCTCTTGAACTTGCCCCAGGTCGGGTTGTAGCAATCGGCAAAGTTGCTGGCCTTGCCCGATGGATACGCGTTGTCGCCGAGCGTCAGCACGGTGCCGCGAACCCTCTCGACCAGCTTGGCGGTCGCCTCGTCCCCCGGGGACTTACAGTTGGCGATGTCTCCTGCCGCTAGGATTACGGGATCCGCCCGGGCGGGGTCGGGCGACTGCCGACCAAAGAGGCCGTTAGCACAGCCCGTCAGCACGAACGCCAGACCGACGACCAGCAGGGCACAGCGCCAGACCTCTACCGAGTTCCGATTTGCCTTCACTCCCCAAACCTTTCCGTCCATATCACGATTGGCTCACGCCTGTCTAAGTCCCTATCCTCTGAGTGTCAAATATCACATCGTCGAACACGACGTCGTAGGTCCTGCCACTCTGCACCTCGCCTATCTGCAGCTGCCCCACGGGAGCGGTCCCCAAGCTCGTCGTCACCGACAACTCATCCACCTTCGTCCCGTCCAGCCAGACCTCAGTGCTGCTCGAGGTACCATTGATCACGGTGTGCAGCTCGAGCGAGTGCCAGGTGTTCAACGAGACGGAGGTGGTGCTCGTGAAAGTCGCCCCGCCTGCGTCGTTCCGCAGTCCCAGCTTGCCGGAGGTGCTCACATACAGGTAGCCGATGGACGTGCCCCCTGAGGTGCGCAAGCGCAGCAGGTTCACCTGGCTCGATTGGCTGACGAGGTCGAAGTAGATGCGCGAGTAGGCGTCGGCGTAAGTGGCGGGAAGGGTCTTCTTGGCGTAGGTCCCCCCGTTGGTCGTGTTGCCCTCCGCCGCGTAGCTGCCCGAGTGCGTGATACTGCCCTCGACGGCGAGTCCCGACCTGGAGGTCCAGTTGTTCAGGTTGCCCGACTCGAAGCCGTCGGAGAACACGGGCGGGGTGCCGACTGGCGTCGTAACCGTGGCGACGCTGCTCGGGTCCGACTCGTTGCCGGCCGCATCGAACGCCGTCACGCGGTAGTCGTAGGAGGTGCTCGCGGCGGCGGTATTATCGGTGTAGCTGGCAGCGCCACTCGTGCTACCTATCCTGGCCCAGCTGCCCGCTCCTGCCGGCGAGCGATAGATGTTGTAGCCTGTCAGGGCCACGTCGTCCGTTGATGCGGTCCAGGAGAGCGCGACGCTCGTGGAAGAGTCCGCGGTCGCGCTGAGGTCGTCGGGTGCGGTCGGCGGTGTGGTGTCGGGTGGAGGGGTCGGGGTCAGCTGAAAGCTCTGCTGGGCAGCCGTGCCCGACCTCACGCTCACGGCCTGGGTCTGGCTGGTGTAGCCTGAGGCGCTGGCCGTGACGCTGTACGAGCCGGGCGGAACGTCATTGAGCGTGTAGCTGCCGCTCGAGTCCGTCGTCGCGCTGCCTCCGCTGTACGAGACCGTTGCACCCGCTATCGGGCTGTTCGTCGTGGCATCAGTCACCGTGCCCGTGATGCTTCCCGGAGGGGTGCCGCTGCCGGAGAAGTCGTACGTCTGCACGTCGAAGGTCCTGCCCATCTCATCGGTGGGCGCGACCGTGACGCTGGTGCCGTTGACGGTCACCTCGAGGAAGTGGAACACCTGGGTTATGGAGGTGGGCGTAGCAGGTACTGCGCCGCACCGACTACCGCCTCCCGCCCCGTTGTTGGCCGAGTACGACCAGCCTATGCCGTACGCATCGAAGCTGGCGCAGCCGTCCCCCGTGATCGGCTCCAGACGCGCGCCACCTCCTCCGGTCACGTAGGTGACCAAGCCGAGGGCGCTGGGCTTGTTGCGCTCGTACATGTGGGCGTGCCCGGTGAAGGCGATCCGCACTCCGTTGCTGGCGAGCAGGCCCTCGAGGCTGTTCGCCCCCTGCAGCTCTGAGTCGGATACCTCGGTGGCGTTGTCCGAGTACATCGGGAAGTGGAAGAACGCGAACTTGATCGGCGTGGACGCGTGAGCCTCGAGATCGCTCTTCAGCCACTGATACTGAGGGCTGCTCGGCGTCCAGTGGTTGTCGTAGTCGTTCTGGTAGAGGCCGTTGGCCCTGGAGCTGGTGATGGTACCGAGATTATTGTCTGCCCACGCGGCCGTGAGCACGTAGAAGCGCGCGTTACCGGCGTCGAAGGCGTACCAGGCCGTCTGCTGGCTCTGAGAGTTGGTGCCGTTGAGACAGCAGTACGTGACCATCGCGTACTTCCCACTGGAGGTGGAGACGGCTTGGCTCTGCGGGAAGTCGACCAGCAAGGCGTTGTTCGAGACCCCGTGGTTGCCGGGAGCGGTGAAGGTCGGGATGCTCGCGCCCACGTTCTTCCAGAAGTCAGGGCCGAAGACGGCGCTCGTGTTGCACCCCGTCTGGGTCAGATCCCCGAAGTTCTTCTGATCGTTGTTGGGGTGGCCGAAATCCCCGGTCTGCACCAGGAACCGCACGCCGCTGTTGGCGATCCGGGCCATGACGTTGGCCTGGTCCGGGTTGCCGTTGCAGGTAGTCGTGCTGCCGGTGCGATCTACCAGCTGACCGGTGTCGCCGAGCACGGCGAAGGAGAAGCTCTGGGTCGAGCCCGCTGGAAGCTGGGTCCAGAACCAGGGCGACGGATCGGAGCCGAGGAGGTCGGTCGTGCCCAGGTAGACTCGGTAACAGTACTGCGCGCCAGCGCTCAGGCCCAGCGTCGCCTTCCACTGGTACTCGCCCACGCTGCCCACAGTGAAGGAGGTCTTGCTGGCGCTCTTGGTGGTGGTGGGGGTGCAGGAGCCGGTGCTGCTCACCTTACCCCACTTCACCGAGCCCGTCGTGGCCGAGCGATCGGTCGCCCAGTTGATGGTCATGTAGGAGCCCACGGCGTCGGTCAGGTAGGGGTAACGGGTCAGGGCAGGGCTCCAGGTGGTTGCCGCGGATGCAGAGCCCGGGGGAACGATCAGGCCGAGCACCCCCGCGATGAAACTCAAGATGATCAGCGATCTCAATACGCGATAAAGCATCGTTCCTATCATCCCTCCGGAATCCACCTCAGTGGGCTACTGTCGCCGCAAGCCCTGTCCTTCGTGTGATGGTCTGCCCTCATAGCTCTCCACGTGCCGATGATCGGTGAGGGCATTGGTCCTCCCGCCTCTCACCTGAGGACCACGAAGGCGTCGAGGTCGACTCTTGGGTGTGCGGCAGTGCCTGCCACCACCAGCCTGATGGTGTGAGTGCCCGCAGAGCCCCAGCCCCTCGCGTACACCACCCGGCGCGACCTCGCGCTCT